>NZ_JBHXML010000040.1:0-88740 GCF_042720345.1 Kitasatospora sp. NPDC058478
TCCCGTGCACCGGTGCACGGGAAGCCGGCGGGACGTCAGCGAGTGATCAGCGGGTGATCAACGGCCTTGGAGGGACCTCACGTTGTCGCCGAAGCTCCAGCCCTTCGAGCCGTCCCAGTTGAGCGACCACGTCATGAGCCCCTTCAGCGAACCGCCGAACGCGTTCCACGACTGGCCGACCAGGCCCGGGTCCATGTAGCCGCCGCCCGCACCGGGCTGGGCCGGCAGGCCGGGCACCTGCTTGTCGTAGGGCACCTTGACGGTGGTGCCCTGGATGGTCAAGCCGTTGTTCAGGCAGGTGGTCTGCGCGGTGAAGCCCTGCACGGTGCCGGCCTGGTAGGAGTCGCCGGAGCAGCCGTACATGCTGCCGTTGTAGTACTGCATGTTCAGCCACCACAGTTGCCCGTTGTCGGCGTACTTCTTGATGATCGGCAGGTAGGCGCCCCAGATCGAGCCGTAGGTGACGCTTCCGCCGGTCACGTACGCGGTCTCGGGGGCCATCGTCAGGCCGAAGCCCGCGGGCATCTGGGCCAGTACGCCGTCGATGATGCGCATCAGGTTGGCCTGGGAGGCGGACAGCGTGCCGATGCTGCCGCTTCCGGACAGGCCGGTCTCGATGTCGATGTCGATCCCGTCGAAGTTGTACTTCTTGAGGATCGGGACGACGGTCGCCACGAACCGGTCGGCGACGGTGCTGGAGCTCAGGTCGATGCCTGCGGCGGCACCGCCGATCGACATCAGGATCGTCGCCCCGGCCGCCTTGGCCTGGCACATCTCGGCGGGGGTCGAGACCTTGACGTTGGCGTCCATGCCGTCCTGCCACTGGACGGTGCCGTCCGAGAGGATCACCGGGAAGGCGGCGTTGATGACGTTGTAGCCGTGTGCGGCGATCCGGCTGTCCGTGATGGGGACCCAGCCCATGCCGGGGTGGACGCCGTTCGCGGCGCCGTCCCAGTTCTCCCAGTAGCCCTGGAGGACCTTGCCCGACGGCCTGGGCTTCGTGGGGCAGGTGTCGCCCGGCGCCGGGGTGGTCGGCGGCGGGGTGGTGGGCGGAGGAGTGGTCGGCGGCGGGGTCGTCGGAGGCGGAGTGGTCGGCGGAGGAGTCGTGGGCGGCGGGGTCGTCGGAGGCGGAGTGGTCGGCGGAGGAGTCGTGGGCGGCGGGGTGGTCGGTGTGGGGCTGCTGCCGCCGGGGCCGGTGAGCGACACGTCGTCCGCGTAGTACGCGGGCTGCCCGTACCAGCCGTGCAGGTAGACGGTCACCGAGGTGGTGTTCGGCCCGGTGGTGAAGCCAACGCTGAGCTGGCTGTACGACGCACTGCTCGGCGTCCAGGTGGACGGGTCGCTGCCGGCGCCGGTGCCGGTGGCGCCCAGGTAGACGTAGCTGCCCTGGACGTAGGCGCTCAGCGTGTACTGGGAGTTGGGCTGCACACTGACGGTCTGGCTGCACTGGGCGCTGTCCGGGCCGGTCGGCGTGGCCTTGAGCGCGGCGGCGCCGGAATGGACCGGACTGCTGACGACCGCGCCGGAGCCGCCGGAGCAGGTCCAGCCGGAGAGCCCGTTCTCGAAGCCGGGGTTGGCCACCAGGTTGGGGGTGGCGGCCCCGGCCGTGACGGAGCCGGCCACGGCGATGCCGACGCCGATGACGGCGACGGCGCTCACCCCGGCGAGGGAGCGCCGCAGGACGCTCGGCCCGCGCTGGGCGCGGCTGGTCCGGTTCACCTGCGCTGCGCGTTCCACGCTCGCCCGCGGCTGCGGGCCAGGGGCCCGGAGCGGCTCGCTCCCGGTCCGGTCGCCTTCGGGGCGGCCGGGATCCGGACAGGGGCGGACCTCGCCCGACGGACGTGGAGTACGCGACCTTCGACGGAACATGCTGCGTTCCCTTCCCGCCGAGCGCCATGGACATGACCGACGCGTGGGGGCGCGACGCCCGGCTGTGGGTGAGGTGGGGACATGTGGGGCTGTGCCGGACCGGATCGTAGGAGGGGCGGCGCAGCTCGTCAATAGGTCTGGACCAATCGCGGGGTACGACCCGGCCGACCGCAGCAGAACCCGACGTCAGGCCGTACGGCCCCGCCCGCCTCACCGGGCAGGGGCTCGGGTGTGGCCGACGGGCCGTCCGGGGCGGACGGCCCGTCGGTTCGCTACGGGGCGGTCACGGGGCCAGGCTCTCCGGGCTCCGCCAGCTCACCAGGCGGGCGCCGTCCGGCGGGAGGTCCACGACCTCGTTCCCGAAGACCCGGTTGATCGAGCTGCCCCCGTTCAGCGCGATGTCGGCGCCGTAGACGTGCAGGGAGACCGCGCGACCGGTGCCGCCGTTCGACACCCGGTGGATGTCCTCGTCGGGCGGCACCAGGAGCTGCACCCGGCCGGGAGAGCAGGTGGTCCGGCCGGACGGCACCAGCACCCTGCGGCCGGTCCTGGAGGGCCGCCACAGCCGGAACGCCTCGTCCACCTCGACGCCCTCCACCACACCGGACACGCACCAGGCGACGTGGTCGTGGATCGGGGTGGACTGACCGGGCAGCCAGGTCAGGGCCACCACGGAGTGCGTCCGTCCGGCATGCAGCAGCCGCTGCGAGTAACCGTCCGTGTCACCGGCGCACAGGTCGTCGGGCACGATCAGTCCGGCCCGCAGGTACTTGCGCAGGGTGTCCGCCGTGAGCTGGGCGGTCAGGACGTCCGCGGCGGCGTAGCGCGCGAGGTCGGAGAGGAACTCGTCGAGGTTGGAGCCCGGTTCCACGCTCTACCGCCCCACTCCGGTGAGCGCGCGGACCTCAAGCTCCTCGAAGCCGCGCCCGTCCGACTCCTCGTCGCGACGGCGGCGGCTGCCGACCAGGGAGCCGAGGACCGCGGCCGCGAACCCGATCGGGATCGAGACGATGCCCGGATTCTGCAGCGGCACCGGTGCCGTGGTGGTGCAGGAGATCAGCGCCGTGGCGTTGCCGACCTGCTTGCTGGACGCCTCCACCCCGCAGTCCTTCGCCTGGGCGGCCGTCAGCTTCACGGCGTGGACCGTGCCGGTCGCGCCGCCCCAGCAGATCGGGGAGAGCAGCACCAGGCCGATCGAGCTGACCAGGCCCGCGTAGATGCCGCACTTGGCGCCGACGGTGGTGAAGCGCTTCCAGAACAGCGTCAGCAGGATCGCCGGCAGGTTGGCCGAGGCCGCGATGGCGAAGGCCAGGGCCACCAGGAACGCCACGTTGAGGTCCCTGGCGAAGATCGACAGGGCGACCGCGACCGCGCCGATGACCACGGCGGCGATCTTCGCCGTGACCAGCTCCTGCCGCTCCGTGGCCCTGCCCTTGCGGATCACGCTGGCGTACAGGTCATGGGCGAACGACGACGACGAGGTCAGGGTGAGCCCGGCGACGACCGCGAGGATGGTGGCGAACGCCACCGCCGCGATGAAGGCGAGCATCAGGGAGCCGCCGGTGGTGCCCGCGCCGCCGCCGAGGTGCTCGGCCAGCAGGGTGGCGGCGGTGTTGCCGGACGGATCCTTCTCCTTGATCGTCGCCGTGCCGACCAGCGCGGCCGCGCCGAAGCCGAGCACCAGGGTCATCAGGTAGAAGACCCCGATGATGCCGATCGCCCAGTTCACCGACTTGCGCGCGTCGCGGCCGGTCGGGACGGTGTAGAAGCGGACCAGCACATGCGGCAGCGCCGCGGTGCCCAGCACCAGGGCGACGCCGAGGCTGACCAGGTCGAGCTTCGACCAGCCGTCGGTCGCCCCGTACTTCAGGCCGGGCTGGAGAAAGGCGTCGCCCTTCTTGGAGGCCGCGGCGGCGTCCCCGAGCAGGTGGCTGAGGTCGAACCCGTACTTCGCCAGCACCCACAGGGTCATCATCGCCGCGCCGGCGATCAGCAGCACCGCCTTGACGATCTGCACCCAGGTGGTGCCCTTCATCCCGCCGACCACGACGTAGACGATCATCAGGGCGCCGACCCCGACGATGGTCCAGATCTGCGCCGAGGCGCCCTTGACGTCGAGCAGCTGCCCCACGATCGTCGCCGCGCCGACCATCTGCGCGATCAGGTAGAAGATCGAGACCACGATGGTCGACACGCCCGCGGCGGTCCGCATCGGACCGCTGCGCAGCCGCGCGGCCAGCACGTCGGCCATGGTGAACCGACCGGTGTTGCGCAGCAGTTCGGCGACCATCAGCAGCGCGACCAGCCAGGCGACCAGGAAGCCGATCGAGTAGAGGAAGCCGTCGTACCCGGAGATCGCGATGATCCCGGCGATGCCGAGGAAGGAGGCCGCGGACAGGTAGTCGCCCGAGATCGCGATCCCGTTCTGCAGCGCGGAGAACTGGCCGCCGCCGGTGTAGAAGCCGCCGGTGCCCTGGGTGCTCCGCCGCGCCCAGAGGGTGATGACGAGGGTCACCGCCACCAGGGCGACGAACAGGCCGATGGTCAGGCCCTTGTGCGATGCCGCCTGCGCCGTCGCCGCGGCGAGCGGAAGGTGCTGTGTCATGCCTGGCTCTCCGTCAGTTCCTGGTTGTCGGCGTGTCCGGCCGATGCGGCCGGACGGGACGCCGCCGTGCTCCGCAGGGCCTCGGCCAGCGGGTCCAACCGCCGGGCGGCGAACCGGCCGTAGGCCAGGGCGATGCCGAAGGTCGAGACGAACTGCAGCAGTCCGAAGACCAGGGCCACGTTGATGCTCCCGACGACCTTGGCCGCCATGAAGCCGCGGGCGTAGGCCGAGCAGAGTACGTACGCCAGGAACCAGAGCAGGAACGCCGCCGTCACCGGGAACACGAACCTGCGGTAGGCGGCGCGCAACTCGGTGAATCGCGGATCGTCGCCGATCCAGGGTGCGCCACCGCGCGACGACGCGGCTTGGTCGATCATGGGAATCCTTTTGAGCGGTGCGGAACTTGCCGAAGGCCCGACCGTAGGAATCCGTGGCAGACAAGCGATCAACGCGCGGTCGGCGACGGCCGGCCTTTGTGCGTTCCCGCTGCGCGTTCCCGGCACATCCACACCCCTGCCGGCCCGCATTCACCTCAGCTGCATTTCGGCCAACTGTGCGAAAGGTCTGTTCGCAACCACGGCACCCCCCTAGAGTGGCGGCGATCCTCCACAAGTGGCCTTTTCTTCACGCCGGTTCACTGGATCTTCACACCATTGCACCGGCCTCGGGACGTTCAGCGCAGTCTGTTCCCACCATCGAGCCGAAAGGGCCGGGTCCGTGACACAGGCGTTCCAGTCCCCCGGCTTCGCCGCCCTGGCGGCCGACCGCGCGGTCGAGACGCGACTCGTCGACGAGCGCTGGCAAGCGGTGGCCTGGGACCTGGGGACGGATCGGCGCCGGGTGGTCACCGACCGGCCGGGGGGCGTCCACCTGAGCGAGATCGAGCCGCACGGCGACGCCATCTGGTGGTTCGACGCCGACAACGCCGGGGAGGGGCGGTGGCGGCGCGAGCCGTTCGCCGGCGGCGCGGGCGGCGAGGCGCTGTACGGCGTGCCGCGCGGGCGGGCGTACGGCGTCGCTTTCGACCGGACGGGCGCGCTCGCGGCGGTGGTCGTCGGTGTCGACGGCGCCTCGCACTGCTACGTCGGACCGCCCGCGGGCGAAGCCCGGCTGATCGGTTCGGCGCCGGGGTACCTGAGCCTGGCCGACCTGTCGCCGGACGGCCGGCTCCTGGCCCTCGGCGGGCGGCCCGACGGGGACGACTCGGTCGTCCTGTGGCCGACGGGCGTTCAGACGGACGCGCAGGCGAACGTTCAGGCGGGCACGCAGGCGGACGGTCAGGCGACCGTTCAGGCGGGCGCGCAGGCGGACGGTCCGCTGCGGATCGCCGGGCACCGCCGACTGCGGCTCTGGCCGATCGAGTTCAACCCGCTCGCGGTACTCGAACCGGAGCTGCTGCTGGTGGTCGAGGAGGACGAGCAGTACACCGTCGCGACCTGGCAGGCCGGCACGGGGCTGCGCAGGTACCCGGGGCTGTCGTTCGACTCGCAGATATCGGCCGGCTGGTACCAGGGGCCGCGCGAGGTGCTGATCCAGCACGAGCGGGCCGGGCGGAGCCGACTGCTCCTCGCCGACCTCGACCCGCCGGAGGGGCAGCGGACAACGCAGCAGGGGGCCGCGGGCCGAGGACCGGCCGAACAGGCCCCGCCCGTCCGGGAGATCAGCACCCCCGGCGGCACGATCCACGACCTGTCCTGCGCTCCGGACGGCACCTTGCACTGCGTCTGGAGCCGGGAGTCGACACCGCCCCGCCCGCTGGTCCTGCGCCCCGGCACGGAGACTGCGCACCACCCCGGACAGGGCCTCGATCCGGACCAGGGCGACACCTACCGCAGCCGCCGCTGGACGCCCCGGCCGTACGGGCGGATCCACAGCTTCGTCAGCACTCCGGCCGGCCAGGGCCCGTGGCCGACCCTCTTCCTGGTCCACGGCGGCCCCGCCACCCACGACCGCGACTCCTACGACCCGCGGGTGAACGCCCTGGTCGGCCGTGGCTACGCGGTGGTGCGCACCAACTACCGCGGCTCCACCGGCTACGGCGCCCGCTGGCAGCACGAGTACGGCCACCGGGTCGGGCTGGCGCAGATCGAGGACCTGGCCGCCGTCCGCGCGGAGCTGGTCGCCGACGGTACGGCGCTCGCGGAGCGCACCGGCCTGTGCGGATTCTCGTGGGGCGGCTACCTGGCCCTGCTCGCGATGGGCGCGCAGCCGGAGTTGTGGTCGCTCGGCATGGCCGCTCAGCCGATCGCGGACTACCCCGCCGCCTACCGCACCACCACCCCCGCACTGCGCGAGCTCGATCGCCAGCTCTTCGGCGGGACCCCGGACGAGGTTCCCGAGCGCTACCGCGCGGCCGACCCGCGATCGTACGTGCACCAGGTCCGCTCGCCCGTCCTGCTGGTCGCCTCGCGGACCGACGAGCGGTGCCCACCCGACCAGGTCGCCCGGTACGCCGCGGACCTGCGCCGGCTGGCGGTGCCGCACGAGCTGCTCTGGGTGGACGGCGGCCACTACAGCCGCCGGACCGCCGACCACCGATCGGTGCTGGCCACGATGGTCCGGTTCGCCGAGCACGCCTGGCCGGCACCGCTCCCCCTGCCACCCCGGGGCGACCGCCCCGAGGTACCCGCCGAACTGGTGGAAGGAGGTGAACAGCCATGAAGCGACGCAGCATTCAGAACGACCCGATCAGCACCCCGGAGCGTGACCGGGGCGCCGTGGTGGTCCAGGCCTTCGCGCTCGACATCACCAAGGCCGCAGTGGTCGCGCCTGCCCTCAAGGGGCAGCCGAAGCCGAAGGCCGAGACCAAGGGCAAGTGATTCACCGTCGCTCCGGGGCGCCTGCGGTGCCCCGGAGCGACACCTCACCGACCGCCGGCGAACAACAGAAGTGGCCACCATGCGTATCGTCCTGCTGCACATGCCCTGGGGCGCGATCGACGTGCCGTCGCTGGCGCTCGGGATCATGCACACCGCTGCCGCACGCGCCGGCCACCAGGTCGAAGTGCGGTACGCCAACCTGGACTTCGTGGACTGGGCCGCCGAGACCGCGGGTTTCGGCGTGGACGACTACCAGTACTTCTCCGAGAAGTCCTACTTCCAGGGCGCGGGCGACTGGGCGTTCGCCGGCGCGCTGTACGGTGACGACGGCCCGGCCCCCGGCATCGAGGCCGGCATCGACGGCGACGGCGACGGCGACGGCAGCGACATCGATGACCTCGACGGCGAGTTCGCGCCCTACTTCGAGTACCTGGCCACCAGCGGTGCGAGCGAGCAGGAGATCGCACTGACCCGGGCCACCCGCGCGATCGCCCCCGCGTTCATCGCCCGACTGGTCGACGAACTCGCCGCCGACCCACCGGACTTGGTCGGCTTCACCACCACCTTCCAGCAGAACACGGCGAGCCTCGCCGCCGCGAGGCTGCTCAAGCAGCGGTGCCCGCAGGTGCGCACGGTGTTCGGCGGCGCGAACTGCGACGGTCCGCAGGGCGCCGCGCTGCACCGCAACTTCCCCTTCCTGGACTACGTGGTGCGCGGCGAGGGCGAGGCCGCCTTCCCCGCGCTCCTGGCAGGCGGCGACCTCTCCGCCGTCCCCGGGCTCTGCTGGCGGGACGACTCCGGAACGTCGACGGCCAACGAGATGACGAGGCGCCCGCTGCCGCCCGCGGCGATCCTGGCGCCCCGCTACGACGGCTTCTACGAGCGGCTCGACGCCTCCGTCGCGGCCGGCTGGGTCGATCCCAAGCTGGTCGTCGAGGGCTCCCGGGGCTGCTGGTGGGGCGAGAAGCACCACTGCACCTTCTGCGGGCTCAACGGCTCCTCGATGGAGTTCCGCTCCAAGCCGCCGACGGACTTCCTCGCCGAGGTGCTCACGCTCGCCGAACGCCACCAGCTGTTGGACGTCTACGTGGTCGACAACATCCTGGACATGGGCTACTTCGACACCGTCCTGAAGTCACTGGCCGAACTCCCGGTCGACCTGCGGCTGCACTTCGAGATCAAGGCCAACCTGCGCCGCCACCAGTTCCAGCTCCTCGGCGACTCGGGCGCGGCCCAGGTGCAGCCCGGCATCGAGAGCCTGAGCACCCGGGTCCTGCGGATCATGGACAAGGGGGTGACGGGCTGCCAGAACGTCCGCGCGCTGCGGGACGCGCAGAGCGCCGGAGTGTCGGTGAGCTGGAACTACCTCTACGGCTTCCCCGGCGAGCAGCCGGCCGACTACGAGTCGGTGATCCGCCAACTGCCCCTGCTGCACCACCTGGACCCGCCGACCGGAGCGGGACGGATCGCGATCGAACGGTTCAGCCCGTACTTCGACCGGCCCGAGCTGGGCTTCGCGATCACCCGGCCGGCCTTCCAGTACGGCGCGACCTACCGCCTGCCGCAGAGCGAACTCGCCGAACTGGCCTACGTGTTCAGCGCGCCACCACGCGGGATCGGCGGCGACCTCGCGGAGCGGCTGAGCGCGGCGGTGGACACCTGGATCGCGCGGTTCCCCGACAGCCGGCTCAGCTACCGGGACGCGGGCGGCCGGATCGCGCTCGTCAACACCCGCCCCGAGTACGACTGGCGGGTGGTCGAGCTGACCGATCCGGTGGAGCTCGCCGCCTTCCGGCTGCTGAACCAGCCCCGCTCGACCGCCGCGCTGGCCGCCAAGGTCCCCGGCGGCGCGGCGGCGGTCGAGTCGGTGCTGAAGCGCTTCACCGCGCTGGGCCTGCTGTTCCACGACGGGGACAGCTTCCTCCAGGTCGCCGTCGAGTCCGACAACCAGGTGCTGATGCGGATGCAGCACCGGCACGGCCCCGCCGCCGCCCGCCCTCGCGCCGAGGAGGTGCTCGATGCCGTCACGATCGGCTGAACGGACCGATGCCGGAATGGCCGATGCGGGAAGGGCCGTTGCCGCCTCCTGGCGCGCGGCCGGCCCGGAGGTCGAGCTCTGGCTCGACTACGACCCCGCCGCCAGGGAGTTGCCGGGCTTCGCGCTCGGTCGCCGCACCCTGTCCGGCCCGGCGGAGGCGGAGGTCACCGAACTGCACCGCGCCGGGGTCCGCTGCCTGCGGCTGACCGAGCCGGTGCGGCTCTGCGCGGACGCGCCGGCGGCCTCCGCGCGGGCGCTGATGCTGCTGCGCGAGGCGACCGGGCAGGGGCTTGCCGTGCTCTGGCAGGCCGACTGCACGGACGGCTGCGCGGCGCAGCGCCGGTTCCACCACCTGTACCCGCCCGAGCAGTTGACCGGCGGCCCCCAGGACGTCGTCGCCGACTGGCGCGCCACGTACTACCCGAGCAAGTGCGTCTTCCGGCGCGGCCCCGGCTTCGTCGAGGTGCGCGACCGCCGGTTCGGGACGCTGGAGCTGTTCACCATCGACGAGCCGGGCCACCTGGCGCAGGTCGAGGCGCTGGCCGAGGGCGTCGAGGTCGGCCGGCTGCCGGACGCCGTCCACCAGGACTTCGCCGCGGCCGGCCTGATCGCCGAACAGGCCGGCCGCGCCTGGTTCCTGCCCATGCGGGTGCGCCGCTGGCCCTTCCCGTCGCTGACCGTGTAGTTGCCGGAGTTCGAGCCCGAGGAGTGATCCATGACCACCGCGGTCGACGACGCCGCCGCGCGGATGTCCGCCTTCATCCGCGACCCCTACCCCACGCTCGCCCGGATCCGCGAGGCCGGCGCGGTCTCCGTCGTGGAGTTCGGCGAGGGCCTGCCGGTTTACCTGGTGACGCGCTACCAGGACGTCCGGGCCGCGCTGATGGACCCGCGTTTCGGGCAGGACGTCCGCCGCAGCCAGGCCATCGCGAGCGGGCGGGGCTCCGGCCTGACGCTCGGTTCGGAGGTGGTCCACATGCTCAACAGCGACCCGCCGGACCACACCCGGTTGCGCCGGCTGATCCAGGGCGTCTTCACCCGCCGGCGGGTCGACCTGATGCGGCCGCTGGTCGAGCGCATCGCCGACGGCCTGCTGGACGGGCTGCGCGGGCGGGAGACCGCCGACCTGGTGACGGACTTCGCCTTCCCGCTGCCGATCATGATCATCTGTGAGCTGCTGGGCTTCCCCCCGGAGGACATGCAGGCCTTCCGCACCTGGTCGACGGCGATCCTCACCCAGGGCGGCGACATGACCTTCGACCAGGCCACCGCCGAACTGAACGACTACCTGCGCGAGTTGATGACGGCCCGGCGGGCGTCGCCGAGCACGGACATCCTGACCGACCTGGTACAGGCCTGTGACGCCGGTGAACTCACCGAGCGGGAGGTGTTCTCGATGGTCTTCCTGCTGCTGATCGGCGGCCACGAGACCACCGTCAACCTGCTCGGCACCGCGACCCTGGCGCTGCTCCACCACCCCGACCAGCTCGCCTGGTTGCGCGCCAACCCGGCGGCGATGCCGGTCGCGATCGACGAGTTCCTGCGCTACGAGTCTCCGGTGAGCATGGCCACGCTGCGGTTCACGAACGCCGACGTGATGGTCGACGACGTGGAGATCCCGGCGGACGAGCTGGTGCTGCTCTCGCTCGGCGCGGCCAACCGGGACCCGGCCCGCTTCACCGATCCCGACCGGCTGATCCTGGACCGGGGCGATCCGGGCCACCTGGCCTTCGGGCAGGGCCTGCACCGGTGCCTCGGCTCCTTCCTCGGCAAGTTGGAGAGCGAGGTCGCACTGACCGGCCTGCTGGAGCGCTTCGGGCGGATCGAACTGGCCGCCGCGGAGGAGACCCTGCCCTGGCGCAACACGATCATGCTGCGCGGCCTGGAGTCGCTGCCGGTCTCGCTCGATGGCTAGCGGCGCGGGAGCAAGCGACACGGGGACGGACAGCACGGGGGCGGGCGGCGCAGGGGCGGGCAGCACGGGGACGGGCCGCGCAGGGGCGGGCAGCACGGGGACGGGCCGCGCAGGAGCGCGCGGCGCCGCGGGGCTGTTGCGGTTCCGCCCCCGGATCAGCGTCGCGCCCCTGCGCGCGCGGGGCTTCCGGCTGCTGGTGATCGGGCAGGGCACCTCGGAGTTCGGCAACGCGTTCCAGGTGGTCGCCCTGCCGCTGCTGGTCTACTCCCTCGCCGGAGGCGCCCGCCAGCTGAGCCTGGTGGTCGCCGCCTACGGCGCGGGACGGCTGGCCGCCACCCCGCTCGGCGGGATGCTCGCCGACCGGTTCGGCGCCCGGCGGGTGATGCTGGCGGCCGACCTCGGCCGGCTGCTCGCCACCGCTGGGCTGTGCGCGATCGCCGCCGGCGGGGCGGCGAACTTCTGGCTGATCGGCGGGCTCGCGCTGCTGGTCGGCGTCGGAGCAGGGGTGTTCCTGCCGGCCGCCTGGGCGATCACCCCGACCCTGCTGCCCGCCGAGGACCTGCACGCGGGCAATGCACTGAACAGTACGGTCACCTTCGGCGCCGGTCTGCTCGGTCCGGCGCTGGCCGGCCCGCTGGTCGCCTGGCTGAACCCGGCCGCCGCCCTGGGCCTGGATGCGGCGACCTTCGCCGTGTCGGCGGCGACGCTGCTGCTGATCGGTCGCGGCAGCCTCGTCGCAGCACCCAGCCCGATCTCCGAACGTGCCTCCGTGCCGAAGAACTTCCGGCGCCTGCTGCGGGAATCGCCGTTGCTGCGCGCGGTGCTGACGGTGACGGTGATCGCGAACCTGACGGTGGGCGGCGCCACCCGCGTCGCCCTGCCGACCCTGGCCACCCACGGCTTCGACGCCGGCGCCGTCGGGCTGGGCCTGCTGCTGGCCGCGTTCACCGGCGGTGCGCTGGTCGGCGGCCTGTTCGCGGCCGGCCTCACCGAGGTCCGCTCGCGGGGCCGCACGGCGATGCTCTCCGGACTGGTGATGGGTGTGGCGATCGGCCTGGTGCCGTTCGTCGGCCTCGTCGGCGCCGTGCTGCTGCTCTGCGTGGCCGGCGGCGCCAGCACGGTGACCAACGTCCTGGTCGTCACCGGCGTGCAGAAGAGCACCCCGCCCGCCTTGCTGGCCCGGGTCATGGCGGCCGTCACCTTCTGCGCGCTGGGAGTCTTCCCGATCTCGGTGATCGCGGCCGGCGCGGCGGTGGACGCCTTCGGGAGTCAAGGGGTGTTCGCGACGACCGGGCTCTGTCTGACGGGCGCGTTCGGGTACGCGCTGACCAGGCGTGAGATCCGCGAGCTGTGAGCGCCCAGCCGACCGCCGAGCCCGCTCCCGCCACCGGCGGGCGGGGCGGGAGGCGGGCGGCGGGCGGCGAGGCGGGTCCGGGCGGCAGCCCCGTCAGCGCAGGGTCGCGGTGACGACCGTCGCGTCCAGGTCCTCGCACCAGGCGTCGGCGGCGTCGAGACCGGCCGCGCGGGCGACGGCCAGGGCCGTCGGGGTCTGCCGTTCGCTGGTCTCGAACAGCAGCGACCCGCCCGGGGCCAGCCAGTGCGGCGCCTCGACGGCCACCCGGCGCAGCACGTCCAGACCGTCGGCGCCGCCGTCCAGCGCCGGCCGGGCCTCGTGCAGCCGGGCCTCCGGCGGCAGCAGCGCGATGTCGGCGCTGGGGACGTACGGGACGTTGGCGAGCAGGACGTCGATCCGGCCGCGCAGGGCGGCGGGCAGCGCGACGAACAGGTCGCCCTCGAAGACCGGGGCCCCGGGCCCGGTGAGGTTACGGCGGGCACAGCGGACGGCGACCGGGTCGACGTCGGCCGCGTAGAGCTCGACCGGGTGCGCGGCGGCGGCCGCCACGGCGGCGCCGAGGGCGCCGCTGCCGCAGCAGAGGTCGACGACCACGGCGCCCGGGCCGGTGAGCTCGGTGGCCGTGGCGGCCAGGAACTCGCTGCGGCGGCGCGGGACGAACACGCCCGGGTCGACGGCGATCCGCAGCCCGGCGAACTCGGCCCAGCCGACGACGTGTTCCAGCGGCCGGCCCTCGGCCCGGGCGCGGACCATCACGGCCAGGTCGGCCGGTGTGGCGGCGGCGGAGAGCAGGATCCGCGCCTCGTCCTCGGCGAACACGCAACCGGCGGCGCGCAGCCGGGTGACGACCGAGGAACGGAGAGCTGCGGAGGCAAAAACCGACAAGAGGACCCCTTGGGGGAATCGGGAGGAGGACGAACGACTCCGTCAGGGCTCCCGCAAGGGCCGGCACCGCGCCGACGCGTCCGCGCTACGCGCGCGACGCGCCCGCACGGCCGCGCTCCGGGAGCACCCGCTCGGACATACCGGTAATGGGGCTCACCTCCTTGAGTCGCGGTCATACACGGCGTCGGCCACCCTACCGCACCCCCGGCGCGGGCGATCAACTGGTCTTCCGGGCCCAGGTCCTGCCCGGCCGGCCCGCCCACCGGGGCCGGCCTGGCGGAGCTAGCCGAGCTGCTCGGCGACCAGGGCGGCGAACTCCTCCGGGGTCATGACGGGCACTCCGAGTTCCTCCGCCTTGGCACGCTTGGAGCCGGCCTTCTCGCCCGCGACGAGAAGGGTGGTGCGCTTGGACACCGAGGAGGAGGCCTTGCCGCCGGCGCGTTCGATCAGCTCGTTCATCGCGTTGCGGGAGAGCTCGGCGAGGGCTCCGGTCATGCTGCCGGTGACGACCACGCTCTGGCCGGCCAGCGGGCCCGCCGCGGTGTCGTCCGCGGCCGCCGCGCCGCCGTCCGCGGCCTGGGCGGCGGGAGCCGTCGGCTCGGTCACCGCGGTGCCGACGCCCTGCGCCACAAGCCGGTCCAACAGCGCTGCCACGTCGGTGAGTTCGGCGACGATCACGGCGGCCTTCTCGACCCCGATGCCGTCCACGCCGGCCAGCGCCTCGACATCGGCGGCACGGATCGCGGCCATGCTGCCGAAGTGCGCGGCGAGTCGGCGGGACATCGTCCGGCCGGTGCCGCGGATGCCGAGGGCGCAGAACACCCGGTTCAGCGGGCGGCTGCGGGCGGTCTCGATGGCGGCGAGCAGGTTGTCGGCGCTGGTGTCGCCCATCCGCTCCAGGGTGAGCAGCTGCTCCCGGGTGAGGGTGAACAGGTCGGCGAGGTCGCCGACCAGCCCGGCCTCGACCAGCTGGACGGCGCGGGTGCCGCCGAGGCCCTCGATGTCGAGCTGGTCGCGCCCGGCCGCGTAGACCACCGAGGCGACCGCCTGGCAGGCCCGGCCGCGCACGCAGCGCCAGCGCTGCTCGGAGGTGTCGATGGCGTCGCCGCAACGTGGACAGACCTCGGGGAAGGCGATCGGCTGCTCGGCGCCGGTGCGCTGGTCGACCAGTGGCGCCTCGACCCGCGGGATCACGTCGCCGGCCCGGTAGACGAACACCTGGTCGCCGATCATCAGCCCGCGGCGCCCGATGTCGGCCGGGTTGTGCAGGGTCGCGTAGGTGACGGTGACGCCGTCGATCACCACCGGTTCGAGGACGGCCCGGGGCGCGATGATCCCGGTGCGGCCGACGTTCCACTCGACGCCGAGCAGCCGGGTGACCTTGTGCTGCGCCGCCAGCTTGCGGGCCACCGCCCAGCGCGGCGCGCGGGAGCCGGAGCCGGCCGCCTCCTGGTCGACCACCGCGTCCGCCTTCACCACCACGCCGTCGATCCCGAAGGGCAGTGCGGCGCGCAGGCCGGCGATCTCGTCGATCCGCTGCTGCACCTCGGAGAGGGCCGCGCAGCGGCGCGGCGCGGCGTCGGTGCTGGCGGCGGTGTTGGCGCCGAGGACGGCGAGCCGGGCGAGCAGGTCGGCGTGGTCGAGGCCGGGCAGGCCGAGGGCGTCGTAGGCGAAGAAGGTGAGTTCGACACGGTAGGCGCGGTCCTTGGCGCGCAGGGTGCCGGCCGCGCCGCTGCGCGGGTGGGCGAACGGGGTGGCGCCGTGCGCGGTGCGGACGGCGTTGGCCTGCTCGAACTGCTCGTGGGTGAGCAGCACCTCGCCGCGCAGCTCGACGTCGACCGGTTCGGCGAGCCGGGCGGGCAGGCCGAGCACGGCGTCGGCGGCGGCGGTGATGTCCTCCCCCGCCAGGCCGTCGCCCCTGGTCAGCACCTGGGTGAGCCGACCGGCCCGGTAGCGGGCGGCGACGGCGAGGCCGTCCAGCTTCGGCTCGACGCACCAGGCGGCGACCGGCCGGCCGAGCCGGCGCTCCAGACCGGCCGCCCAGGACTCCAGCTCCTCGGCCGAGAAGACGTTGTCGAGGGAGAGCATCGGCGCGCTGTGCGGGACGTCGCCGACCGCCGCGCCGCCGGCTACCTTGCCGGTGGGCGACTCGGGCAGCGCCTCGTCCGGGTGCTCGTGCTCGTAGGCCTCGATCGCCCGCACCAGGGCGTCGTACTCGTCGTCGCCGAGCGGGGCGGAGCCGTCGGCGTAGTACGCGGCGGCGGCCCGCACGGCGGCGGCGACGGCGTCGGCGTAGGCCTGCGGGGAGGCCAGGGCGGCAGGGGAGGCCAGGGTGGCTGCGTCCTTCATACCGCCATCATGGCGAGCCGCACTGACATTCGGCCCGCTCGAACGCGGCTCGCACGGACCGCGCCGGGGGGTGCGACCCGCACCGGCCAGGGGTGTCGGCCAGGGCCGTCGGCGAGGGCGCCGGTCGAGGCCGCCGGCCCGGTCAGTCCGGCTGGGGCCGGGTGCGCCGGGCGTAGGCGCGGGCCGCGCGGGCGCGGTCGCCGCAGCGGGTGGAGCACCAGTGGCGCCGGCCGTGCCGGAGGAGGTACCGGGTGCACGGGGTGGAGCCGCAGGCGGTGAGGCGGGCGGCTTCGGGCCCGGTGAGCAGGTCGGCGGCGTCGGCGGCGAGGGTGGCCAGGGCGTGGTCGACGATCTCGGTGGTGGGGTGGGGGGCCGCACGGTAGGGGCCGCTGCCGTCGTCCCACCGCAGCAGCCGGGCCGTGGGCAGGCGGGTCAGGGCGTCGTTGACGGCGGCCAGGGCGGAGGGGGGTGCGGGCAGCTCCGCGACGCGGGCGGCGAACAGCGTCCTGACCTGTTCGCGCATCGAGCGCACCTGCGCCGTGCACATCTCCTGAAGGCCCGCGTCGGCCGGGGCGAGGCCGTGCTCCAGGAGCCACTGGCCGGTGGCGGCCGGCGTGCCGAGGCGGTCGACGACGCGTCCGCCGGGCAGCGTGACGGCGCTGTTGACCAGGGCGAGCGAGGGGTACTGCTGCTCGCCCGGCGCGGGTGGCACGGCGGTCTCGTCGGTGGCGGTGTCCGCGGCGTCCGTCATGAGTCTCATGGTAGCGCTTGCGCTCATCCGTGAGAACCGGCTAGCGTTCCTCACGGATAAACCGCTCTCAACCGTGAGGTGTGCTTCACCATGGCTTCTTCCGACACGACCGTCGAGCAGTTCCCCGTCCGCCTCTTCGGCGGCCCGACCGCCCTCTTCGAGTACGGAGGCCTGCGCTTCCTCACCGACCCGACCTTCGACGGCCCGGGCGACTACCTGCGGCCGGACGGCCGGTTCCTGACCAAGACCGCGCCCTCCTCCGGGAGCCCCGCCGACGCCGGCCGCGTCGACGTCGTCCTGCTCTCCCACGACGAGCACCCCGACAACCTCGACCACTCCGGCCGGGCCCTGCTGGCCGACGTCCCGCTCACCCTCACCACCCCCGGCGGCGGCCTGCGCCTCGGCGGCACGGCCCGGGGACTGGCCGACTGGGAGTCGGTCACGCTGGACCGCCCCGGCGGCGGCACCCTCACCGTGACCGCCGTGCCCGCCCTCCACGGGCCCGGGGCCCGCGAGCAGGTGGAGGCCGTCACCGGCCAGGTCGTCGGCTTCGTCCTGACCGGGGAAGGGCTGCCCACCGTCTACGTCAGCGGGGACAACGCCTCCCTCCTCGCCGTGGGGGAGATCGCCGAACGCTTCGCCCCCGTCGACACCGCGATCCTCTTCGCCGGGGCCCCCCGCTTCGCCGCCCTCTTCGACGGCGCGCCCATCGTCCTGGACAGCGCCCAGGCCGCCGAGGCCGCCGCGATCCTCGACGCCCGCCGGGTCGTCCTCGTCCACCACGACAGCTGGGCCCACTTCACGGAGGACCGCGACGACCTGGTGGCCGCCTTCACGGCCGCCGGCCTGGCGGAGCGCCTCCACACGGCGTGACCGGCCCCGGGCGGGGCGCGCCGCACGAGGCGCCCCGCCTGTCCGCCCCCGAACCGCCCGCTCAGCCCGGCAGCGGCGCCAGCGGCCTGGTCCGGTAGGCGTCGGAGGAGCCCGGGGGGACGAGGCAGGGCAGCAGCCACTCCCACAGGGCGCCGACCCGGCGGGCGCGCTCCTCACCCGGGCAGCCGTCGCCGAAGACGACCTCCAGCCCGCAGGCGGCCGCCACCACCAGGGTCTCCGGGCCGGGATCGCCCGAGCGGTCGCGCAGCTCGCCGGCACGCCGGGCACCCGTCAGCAACTCCCGGACGACACCGGCCCAGACGCCGTGGAAGCCCCGCACGCCCGCGACCGACACACCCGCGACCGGCGCGCCGGGGGCGGACGTGGCGGGAGCGAACGCGGCGGTCCTCGACTGCCAGCCGCCCTCCCGGCCGAGGCGGAACGCCGCCCGGACCACCGCGTCCGACCCCAGGGCGTCGACCAGCCAGTAGCCCACGTCGATCAGCGTCTGCAGGGGGGAGGAGGTGGCCCGCAGACCGCCGCAGGCGCCCCGCAGCGAGCGCTCGGCCCGCTGGAACACCGCCTGTGCCAGCTCCTCCTTGGACGCGAAGTGGAAGTAGAGCGCACCCTTCGTCACTCCTGCGGCACCGGCGATCTCGCCGAGCGTGGCCCCCGCATAGCCGCAGCGGTCGAACAGCACCGCCCCCGCCTGCACCAGCCGTCCGCGTGTCCGTTCCGACCTCTCCTGCACCACCCGACCCACACCCCTCACAACGACGAGCACGTTCCGACCACACACGAAGCAGCGCCCCGGCAGCGACGGCGCCTTCCGCGCGTCCTCAGCCGACCCTGGTGAACCGGGCCACCGACGCCTCCGGCGAAGCGGTCGCGGCCGCCTCGCGCTCCGGGCGCTCCGGGCCGGCCAGCAGGATGGAGCGCTGGAGCCGTCGCAGTCCGGTGGACGGCTCCATGCCCAACTCCCGTACCAGGGTGTTGCGCAGGCGCTGGTAGGCCTCCAGGGCCTCGCCCCGTCGGCCGGAGCGGTGCAGGGCGATCATGTACTGGCCGTGCAGGCTCTCGTGGGTGCGGTAGCGGTCGACCAGGACGGTGAGTTCGGCGAGCAGGACGCGGTGGCGGCCCAGCCGCAGGTCGGCCTCGATCCGCTGGTCCAGGGCGCAGAGCCGGGTCTCCTCCAACCGCTTGGCCTCGACGGCGAGTTGACCGCCGGCCGGGATGTCGGCGAAGGCCGGACCGCGCCACAGGCCGAGCGCCTCGCCGAGCATCCGGGCGGCCAGCGGGTGGTCGTCGCCGTCCATGGCCCGGTAGCCCATGCCGGCCAGGCGCTCGAACTCCCGGACGTCCGTCAACCCGCCGCCGCTGTTCAGCATGTAGCCGCCCGGCGAGGTCACCAGCACGTCCTTGGCGCAGGAGACCCCTGCCGCCGGGCCGACCTGCCCGAGCGCCCGGTCGATCATGTCGCGCAACTGCAGCACGTACGTCTGCACCGTCGTGCGTGCGCTGCGCGGCGGGCGGCCCGACCACAGCTCCTCGGCCAGCACCCCGGCCGACACCACCTGGTCGGCCCGCAGGGCCAGCAGCCCCAGCACCTGACGCGGTTTCGGCGCCGATGGCACCACCGACACCCCGCACACCCGGACGTCCAATGCCCCGAGCACCCTAATTTCCACGATGACCACCCCAATCACACGGAACGCCGCAGGCCGATCCGCCGCGGCTGGCACCCGGGTCGACACCCCTAGGGCGACTGCCACCAGTCAAAAACAGGACGCGCGGTTTGTCAATACAAAACCGAACGTGCTGTTTGTTTCTTGGGATGAGCGGCCCGCCTCGGACAGACGGGCGCGGCGGCCACGCTGCGCCACGAACCGGCCACCACGCGCAGCGGAGTGCGGGCAAACCGAAGGCGGCGTCGGACCCCCATGGATCCCGCGCCGCCACCAATTCGCCCGCACTCCGCGCCCGCCGCCAGCCGGCCGATCACCGCCCGGAAACCGCCCGGACGGCCCCGGACGCCCCCGGACGCCCCCGCGAGCAGGGGGTCGCCGAGCCCCGGTCAACTCCGCACCAGCCGCAGCGATTTCCGGCCGGTGCCGGACCGTCAGCCCACACCGACCTCGTCCGCGACCGCCCGGGCCGCCGACCGCGCCCCGTCCTGCGTCCCACCCTGCGCCCCGGCGCCCTCCGTCGCCGCGCGGGCGGCCGCCACCTCGGCGACCACCTGGGCACCGCGGTCCGGGCCCATCTGCAGCGAACCGAGCACACCCGGCACCGCGATGCTCGGCATCAGGTGCTGGAACAGCCCGGCGGCCCGCCGCTCCAAGTCCGCGCGCCCGGAGAGCTTCTGCGACTGGATCTGCACACCCGTCCACGCCGCCGTGACCAGCCACGCGGTGTCGGCCGGGACGACGTGCGGCAGCAGTTCGCCCCGCTCGCCGGCCGCGACCAGCAGCGCCTCCAGCCGGCTGATCCAGCCGGGGATCGCGCCGCCGCCGAGGTCGTCGAAGACGTCCTGCCCCAGGGAGAGCCGGGCCCCCGCGCTCAGCAGCGGATCACGCGGCATCAGATAGGCCACCACCATCCCGGTGTCCACGAACTCCTGGAGTTTGCAGACCCGTTCCGGCACACCGTCCTGGACGAACTGCTCCTCGACGACGCCCTGGGCCAGATCCCGCTTGGAGGCGAAATGGAAATACACCGCACCACGCGTCACACCGGCCCGCGCGACCACCTCGCCGATGGTGGCGCCCTCGTAGCCGAACTCGTCGAAGACCGACGCCGCCGCCTCCAGGATCAGCCGACGCGTCCGGACCGCCCGCTCCTGCCGAACCACCGCAACCACCCCACCCAGAGCTCCCGGAAAACAAAACCAAACACCCCGTATCTTAGCTACCGGTGGCCTACGGACGACAAGATGATGTCGGGGAATCGCCTCAAACGCTCCTTCCCTCCCGCCCGCATCCTCCGCATTTTGCCTACGGGCCGCCGCTTCTTCGCCGGACGATCGAAAGCGGCACCGGCGCCACACATCACACATTCGGGGAAAAACCGAACGATCGGTTTCCTCATTTGGACACCCGCGGGCCGGAAGGCGTCACGGCAGGACGGCCACCGCCTCCACCTCCACCAGCTGGTCGTGGTAGCCGAGCACCGACACCCCCAGCAGCGTGCTGGGGGCGTCGTGCTCCCCCATGTAGGCGCGGTACACGTCCCACACCGCGACCAGGTCGGCCCGATCGGCGGAGGCCACGTACACCGTCGTCCGGGCGACGTCCGTCAGCCCGGCGCCGGCGTCCTCCAGCGCGGTTATCAGGTTCCGCATCACCTGGTGCGCCTGGCCCGCGTAGTCGCCGACGGCGACCGTCCGCCCCTCGGCGTCGAGCGGGCAGGCGCCGGCGAGCCAGAGCGAACGGGCCGGGGCCTCGACCAGGGCCGCATAGGCGTAGTCGACGGCCGGGGTGAGGCGGGAGCTGCGGATCAGCTTGACTGCGCTGTTCAAGGGGCACTCCGAAGGGTCGTGGCCGAACGTTTGCGCCCATCGTTGGCCTCTCCTGAGCGACCGTCAAACCATTTACCAGCGCCGTCCCGTCCACCACAGGGCCGTTGCTTCCACGATTCACCGTTGCGGGTGATGGCGGGCCGACCCGCCCGGCCGGAATCCTGGTGCCCGCCACCCGCGCGGGTCGACACCGCGCCGACACCAGGAGGTCCCCCATGGAATCCCGACCGCCGTACCGCGACGAGGCCTCCGGGGTCCGCCGGCGCCGGATGCTGGGCCTGGCACTCGGGGCGGGGCTCGCCCCGGCCCTCACCCCGGCCGCGACGGCGACGGCGACGGCGACATCAACGGCCCGGTCGGATACCCCCGTGGTCGCGTCCGCCGCCCTGGGCCGCCGGGTCGCCGAGGTGGCCACCGCCCAGCTCGACGTGCCGTACGCCTGGGGCGGCGGCGACCGGCTGGGGGCGAGCCTCGGCTTCTGCGACGACGAGAACGGCTACCTGGACGGCGTCTGCCTGGGCGAGAGCACGGTCGGCTTCGACTGCAGCGGCCTGTCCCTCTACTGCTGGTACCGGGCCAGCCACGGCACCGTCGAGCTCGGGCACTACACCGTCGCCCAGTTCCACCGCAGCGCCCCGGTGGAGCGTGACGCCCTCGCCCCGGGCGACCTGCTGTTCTTCTCCCGCCCGGACGCGCCGCTGCACCACGTCGGCATCCACGTCGGCGACGGCGCGATGATCCACGCCGAGCGCACCGGGACGCTGGTCGCCCGGGTCGAGCACGCCCTCGACGTCCCGCGCTGGGCCGGCGAGTTCGCCGGTGCCCGCCGCCCCGGGCCGGCCGGCTGAGCGGGCCTCAGAGGCCGCGCCGCTCCCCCGACCCCGGCCCCTGGCCCTGGCCCTGGCCCTGGTGGACGCGCAGCAGCAGGCCGTGCAGCAGCTGCCGCTCCCGCGCGTCCAGCGGCGCCAGTACCTCGTCCTGCACCGCGCGCGCCCGGGCGTCCAGCTCCGCGAGCAGCGCCCGCCCGGCGTCGGTGACCGACACCGAGACCCGCCGCCGGTCCGCCGGGTCGCGGACGCGCTCGACGTACCCGGCGGCGGCCAGCTGGTCGGCGACCTTGGCGAGGTCGCTCGGGTCGATGCCCAGCCGCTGGACCAGGTCCCGCTGGGCGTGCGGCCCGAAGTCGGCGAGCGCGGCCAGCACGGCCATGTCCCAGAGCCGCAGGCCGTGTTCGGCGAGCTGCTCGGCGAGGCGCCCCCGTGCCGTCCGGCCGATCCGGGAGAGCAGGTAGGTACTGAGGTCGAGCAGCGTCGGCGGCAGGGAGGGGGCGGCCAGCGGGGGTTTGGGGAGCAGGGGTTCGGGGGCCATGGCGTCAGTCTAGGGTCCGTCCCTATAGTGGGTGTCGACCCACTAATATCGGACTGATCCGACCCGATGAATCCTCGAGCCCGGGAGCTTCGACCGTGGACGCCCTGTACCCCCGCCTGCTCGTGACCCGTTTCGCCGAGTGCTTCCGGTTCTACCGGGCGGTCCTGCCGCCCCTCACCGGCGCCGCCCTGGTCAAGGGCGGCGCCGGCGGCCCCTACGCCAACTGGGACGTCGACGGGCAGGCCGTCCTGGTGCTCTTCGACCGCGCCGCGATGGCCGCCGCCCTGGGCACCACCGGCCTGCCCGAACGCCCGGCCGCCCCCGCCCAGGACGCCGCGATGCTGGTCTTCCGGGTGGCCTCCGTGGACGACGCGTTCGCCCTCTGCCTGCGGCACGGCGGCACCCCGGTCGTCGGCCCGACCGACCGGCCGCAGTGGGGCCCCAACCTGCGCAGCGCCCACCTGCGGGACCCGGACGGCCACCTGATCGAGCTCCAGTCCTACTGACCCGCCCCGCCCGGTCGGCGCGCGGGGTCGTTCGCCCAGAGGTCGGCGCTGCACGCCGCCACCAGTGCGCCGATCCTGGCCCAGGCCTCCTCCGCGGGCAGCGGTTCGAGTCGGCGGCCGTCCCGCAGCCGCAGCGCGACCCGGTCGTCCACGGCCTCCTTGGCCCCGATCACGGCCTGGTACGGCACCAGGCGCGCCGCCCGGATCCGGGCGCCCAGGCTGCCGTGCTCGGGCCCGGCGACCTCGGCGCGCAGCCCGAGGTCGAGGCAGCGCTGCCGGAGCCGCTCGGCCTGCGGCAGTTCGCCCTCGGAGACCGGCAGCAGCACCACCTGTACCGGGGCCAACCAGGCCGGGAACGCGCCTCCGTACAGCTCGATCAGGTGGGCGACCACCCGCTCCACGCTGCCGATCACGCTGCGGTGGACCATCACCGGCCGGTGCTTCGCGCCGTCCGGGCCGATGTAGTGCAGACCGAAGCGCTCGGGCTGGTGGAAGTCGATCTGCACGGTGGAGAGGGTGAACTCGCGCCCGGCGCCGTCGGCGATCTGCACGTCGATCTTCGGCCCGTAGAAGGCGGCCTCGCCCTCTGCCGCCTCGAACGGCACGCCGGAGCGTTCCAGCACGTCGGTGAGCAGCGCGGTGGCCCGTTCCCAGAGGGCCGGATCCGCCACGTACTTGCCGCCCGCGCCGGGCAGCGAGAGCCGGTAGCGGACCGGTTCGATGCCGAGCGCGCGGTGTGCCGCGCGGATCAGCTCCAGTGCTGCGACGGCCTCGTCGGCGGCCTGCTCCGGGGTGCAGAACACGTGCGCGTCGTTCAGCTGGATCGCCCGGACCCTGGTCAGCCCGCCCAGCACGCCGGACAGTTCGGAGCGGTACATGCCGCCCAACTCGGCCATGCGCAGAGGGAGTTCCCGGTAGCTGTGGGGCCGGGAGCGGTAGATCAGGGCGTGGTGCGGGCACAGGCTCGGCCGGAGCACCATCTCCTCCGAGCCCAGTTCCATGGGTGGGAACATGTCCTCGCGGTAGTGCGCCCAGTGGCCGGAGATCTCGTACAGCTCGCGCTTGCCGAGCACCGGCGAGTACACGTGGCGGTAGCCGGCCCGCCGCTCGCGCTCGCGGATGAACTCCTCCAGGGTGTGCCGGATCGCGGCGCCGTCGGGCAGCCAGTAAGGCAGGCCGGAGCCCATCAGCGGGTCGGTGTCGAACAGGTCCAGTTCGCGGCCGAGCTTGCGGTGATCGTGCGCGGCGCGGTCGTGCATGGGGTGGTCGTGCATGGGGTGGTCTCCACTCGGGTCGGCGGGCGAGTGGTCCGGAAACGGCGAAGCCCCGGGGCACTCGCCCCGGGGCTTCGGACTAGGTCAGCAGTCAGCGCACCGGGACTCTCTCCGGCGTCGTCGTGGCGAGTGCAGCGCGCTTCATGCGATCCACGATAACAGGGCACCGACCGCCGTGGTGATCTTTATCCGCGGCCGCTCAGAACAGGACGGCGCAGCCGCGCGCGTCGAGCGCGGCGAGCAGCCGCGGCGAGGGGCGCGCCTCGTTCCACCGCAGGTCCAGCTTCTCCAGTGCGGGCAGTTCGGCCAGCCAGTGCGGCAGTTCGGTGATCCGGTTGCCCCGCAGGTCGAGCCGGCGCAGCACCGGCAGCCCGGCGAGCACCGGCGGGACCTCGGCGAGCGCGTTGTCCCGCAGTTCGAGTTCGCGCAGTGCGGTGAGGCCGCCGAAGGTGTCCGGCAGGGTGGTCAAGTCGTTCCCGCACAGCCAGAGTTCACGCAGGGCGGTCAGTTCGCCGAGGCGGTCGGGCAGCGCGGTGAGCCGGTTGCGCTGGGCGCGCAGCTCGACCAGGGCGGTCATCTCGCCGATGGCGGAGGGGAGTTCGGTGATCCGATTGTCGCCGAGGTTGAGGTAGCGCAGCGCGGTGAGGCGGCCGAGCGCGGCCGGCAGCGCGGTCAGCGCGTTGTCGTGCAGGTAGAGGAAGTCGGCGAGCCCGGTCAGCTCGCCCAGTTCGGCGGGCACGCCGGTGAGCCGGTTGTGTCCGAGGTCGAGGGTACGAAGCCGTCGCAACCTGCCCACCTCGGGCGGCAGTTCGGTCAGGCCGGTCTCGGCGAGGATGAGCACGGTCAGGTCGGTCCGGTCCCACACCTCGGCCGGCACCGCGCCGAGGGGCCGGCGCCAGAGGTTCAGCGTCACGTCTGTCACGCCCGTCATTGTCCCGTCCACGCGCCCGCCCCCGTGCCCCTCGCCCTCCCCGCCCTGCTGGACCACCGGGCAGCGCCGCACCCCGGCCGGGAGGCGCTGCTGGTACCGGGCGGCCCCGGCTCACCTGCCCGGGGCGGCGGCCGTGAAGCCGCCGAGGAAGGTGAGCGCCTCCTCAGCCGGGCTCCCGGGGGCGGCCGTGTAGACGACCAGGAGGTGGCGCGCGGCGCCGGGCGCCTGGAAGGTCTCGTAGTCGAGCGTCACGTCGCCGACCACGGGGTGCCGCAGGCGCTTGGGGCCGTGGGTCTTCTCGTGCACGTGGTGGCCGGCCCACAGCCGGCGGAAGTCGGCGCTGCCGAGTGCCAGTTCGCCGATCAGGCGCACGAGTTCGGGGTCGTGCGGGTGCCGGCCGGAGGCCATCCGCAGGATGCCGACGGTGGTGCGCGCGGCGTCCTCCCAGTCGAGGTGGACGTCCGGCGCGCCCGGGTCGAGAAAGATCCGTCGGGCCAGGTTGCGTTCGCGCGGCGGGAGTTCGGGGAAGTCGGCGATCAGCGCGGCGGCCAGCCGGTTCCACGCCAGGACGTCGTTGCGGTCGTTCATGATCAGCGCGGGGGTGGTCGGCATCGCCTCCACGACCCGCCGCAGGGCGGGGCGCAGGGCGTCGCCGTCCCGTCCGGCGCCCGCCGTCCTGGCCGCCGAGCGGCGGGGCGGGCGGGCCAGGTCGTACAGGTGGGCGCGCTCGGCGGGGCCGAGCCGCAGGGCGCGGCCGAGCGCGTCGAGCACCTCGTCGGACGGGCGCTCGGCGCGGCCCTGTTCCAGCCGGACGTAGTAGTCGGTGCTGAGGCCGACCAGTTCGGCGACCTCCTCGCGCCGCAGGCCGGGCACCCGGCGGCGTCCGGTCGGCGGCAGCCCCGCCTGCGCGGGTGACACCAGCGCCCGCCGGGTGCGCAGGTAGTCGCCGAGGCTGGCGGCGAGCGTGATCGGTTCGGCCATGCGTTCCAGTATGGGGCGCCCGGCCGGGGGTGCGGGGGCCGGAGGGTGGCCCTGTCACACCCAGGGAACGGGGCTCTCTTCATCCGGCGGCGGCGCCCGCGAACGATCGGGGCCATGACTGCTTCTCCCCGCCTCGACGACGCCCGTCCCGGCGACGCCCGTCCCGAAGGCGCCCGCCGCGCCGCGCCGCCCCGGACCGAGCACCCGGCGGGCACGGCCGCTCCCCCACCGGGTACGGACGGTGGTCCGGGCGGTTACTGGGCGACCGTCACCGCGGTCGGCTGCGCCAGCATGATGCTGCCGTTCTCGGTGACCGGGGCCGCCGTGGCGCTGCCCGGCATGACCGCGCAGCTGGGCTCCTCGGTGGGCGCCGCCCAGTGGATGCTGAACGCCTTCAACCTCACCTTCGCCGCGCTGCCGCTGGCGGCCGGCGGCCTCGCGGACCGGATCGGCCGGCGGCGCGTGCTGCTGTCGGGGATCGCGCTGGTCGGCGCGCTGTCCGCGGTGGTGGCGCTCGCGCCGTCGATGGCCGTGGCCGACGCCGCCCGGGCGGTGCAGGGGTGCGGGGCGGCCGCCGTGCTGGCGGCGGGCGCGGCGGTCCTGGCCCAGTCCACCTCCGGGCGGCGCCGACGGCTCGCCTTCGGGATCCTCGGCACCTCCTTCGGCACCGGCCTGGCGATCGGGCCGCCGGCCGCCGGCCTGCTGGTGGAGGCGGCCGGCTGGCGGTCGGTCTTCCTGCTCGTCGCCGTCCTGGCCCTGCCCGCGTGGCTGTGCGCCACCCGGGCCCCGGAGTCCCGCAACCCGGACCACCCCGGGATCGACCTGCCCGGGGTGGTCTGCTTCACCGGCGGGCTCGCCGCGCTGTCGTACGCGCTCGTGCAGGCCGGCACCGCCGGCTGGACGGCGCCGGACACGCTGCTGCCGCTGGCGGGCGCGGTGCTGCTGCTGGTCCTGTTCGCCGCAGTGGAGGTCCGCCGGGCCGGGCGCGCCATGGTCGACGTCCGGCTGTTCCGCAGGCCCGAGTTCCTCACCGTGGTGTGCCAGCCGTTCACCGTCACCCTGGGGTTCGTCGTGCTGCTGGTCTACCTTCCGGCCTACCTCCAGGGTGTGGGTGGCAGGAGCGTCCTGACCAGCGGTCTGCTCCTGCTGCCGATGACGGCGCCCGTCCTCCTGCTGCCGTTGGTGGCCGGGCGCCTCGCCGCCGCCGTCTCCGTCCGGGCGGTGCTGACCGCGGCCTCCGCGCTGATCGCGGCGGGCTCCCTGCTGCTGGTGACGGTGCGCGGCGACGGGTCGTGGCTCGCGCTGGCGGTGCCGCTGCTGCCGTTCGGGGCCGGGGTCGGGCTGGCCTTCGGGGTGATGGACGACGCGGCCGTCGGAACCGTCCCCGCCGAGCACGCCGGGGCCGCCGCGGGCGTCTTCAACACGATGCGGATCACCGGGGAGTCCGTGGCCGTCTCCGGGGCCGCCGCGCTGCTCAGCACGCTGACCGCCGCGCACCTGGGCGGCAGCGGCCTCGCCGCCGACGAGGCGGCGCAGCTCGCGGGGCAGGCCGTCCAGGGCAGGGTGGCCGCGGCGCACCAGGCCGCCCTGGCCGCCGGGTTCACCGACGCCCTGCACGTCCTCGGGCTGGTCCTCGCCGCCCTGTCCGCCCTCGGCGCGGTGCTCACCTACCTCGCCCTGGCACCGGACGGGTCGGCCTGATCCGCCGTCGGAGCCGGGGCCCGGGGCCCGGGACCGCCTCCGCCGCCGGAGCCAGGACCGGGGCCGCCGGAAAGCGGCAGGGCCCGCCCGGGAGGTCGGGCGGGCCCTGCCGTCATGCGGTGCGCGTCACATGTTGATCATGTGGCCGGCGAGGCCGTGGATGGCCTCCTTGACCGCCTCGCCGAGGGTGGGGTGGGCGTGCACGTTGCGGGCGACCTCGTGGACGGTGAGGTCCCACTGCTGGGCCAGGGTCAGCTCGGGCAGCAGCTCGGTGACCTCGGGGCCGATCAGGTGGGCGCCGAGCAGCTCGCCGTACTTGGCGTCGCTGATGACCTTGACGAAGCCGATCGGGTGGCCGAGGCCGTGCGCCTTGCCGTTGGCGGTGAACGGGAACTTGGCGACCTTGACGTCGTGGCCCAGCTCGCGGGCCTGCGCCTCGGTGTAGCCGAAGGAGGCGATCTGCGGCTGGCAGTAGGTGGCGCGCGGGATCATGGCGAAGTCGACCTCCATGGTCTCCGCCCCGCCGATGGTCTCGGCGGCGATCACGGCCATCGTCTCGGCGGCGTGCGCGAGCATCAGCTTGGCCGTCACGTCGCCGATCGCGAAGATGTGCCCGGCGCTGGTGCGGCCGCGGCCGTCCACCGCGATGGCGCCGCGGTCGGTCAGCTTGACGCCGGCGTTCTCCAGGCCGTAGCCGTTGACGCGCGGCGCGAAGCCGATCGCCTGGAGCACCTTGTCGGCCTCCAGCACCTGCTGCCGACCGTCCCTGGTGACGGTGACCTTGACCTTGGCGTTCGGGTCGCTGTCGTCGATCGACTCGACCCGGGTGGAGGTGAGCACCTCGATGCCGAGCTTGCGGTACTGCTTGGCCAGTTCGGTGGAGACCTCGACATCCTCCAGCGGCACCACGCGGTCCAGGAACTCGACGATGGTGACCTTCACGCCGTAGTTGTGCAGCACGTACGCGAACTCGACGCCGATCGCGCCGGCGCCCGCGATGATGATGCTCTCCGGCAGCTGCTCGGTGAGGATCTGCTCCTCGTAGGTGACCACCCGGTCGCTCAGGCTGGTGCCGGGCAGCAGCCGGGTGGTGGCACCGGCGGCGATGACGCAGTGGTCGAAGGTGACGACGTCGAAGCCGCCGCCGCTGAGCGCGACCTGGAGGGTGTGGTCGTCGACGAAGGTGCCCCAGCCGTCGTACTCGGTGATGCCGTTCTTCTTCATCAGGTAGTGGACGCCCTTGACCCGGCCGTCGGCCACCGACCGGCTGCGGCGGAAGGCCTCGCCGAAGTCGAAGGTCACCTGGCCCTCGACCTTGATGCCGAAGGTCTTGGCCTCCTTGGTGAAGATGTGGGCGAGCTCGGCGTTGCGCAGCAGGGCCTTGGAGGGGATGCAGCCGACGTTCAGGCAGACGCCGCCCCAGTACTTGGCCTCGATGACGGCGGTCTTCAGGCCCAGCTGAGCGGAGCGGACGGCGGCGGTGTAGCCGCCGGGGCCGGCGCCGAGGACGACGACGTCGTAGTGCGTGCTCATGTTGCTGACTCCTCCGAGGGTGTCACGGTCTCGTGATCTCGGTCCCATGGTGTCAGGACCGGGTTCGACGCACCCACCGGGTCTCGGCGGATGCGCTCCGCGCGGCACCGTACCCGGCCCGGGGCCGAATTGTCAGTGCCCTCGGCTACGGTGCTCGCAACCTCGCCGGGCAGGGGCGAGGCCCGGGCTGAGGTCCGGGGTGAGGTCCGGGGGTGCGAGCGGGAGGAGGGGCCGAATGGCGGACGAGCGCGGCGGAGCCGGCGGGTGGGGCGGGTGGGCCCGCCGCCCGAGGACGGCAGCGGGCCCACCCGGGCATCAGGCCGTCACCTCGTGGGCGTGGCCCCCGCTCATACCGCCGCCGCCACCCGCCTGGCCGGCGGGGTGCTGCGGCGGCACGGGCCGGTTCAGCGAGGAGAGGTCCCAGGCGTAGGTGCCGACGGCATGCGCGATCACATCGATGTTGACGTCGAAGGCGTCCATGTCGATGTTCTTCAAGCCGTCGCAGGCCTTGTGGTAGCAGGCGTCGAAGGCCACGCCCGCCGTGCCGCCGTAACGCTCCTCCTGCGCCGGCGACTTGACCACCTCGGCGCCGGTGTCGGTGCCGCCGGCCGGGATGCCCGCGTCGATGAACGGGCCGTAGTCGGAGCGGCCGTTGAAGGCGGTCGGCTCGTGCGGCAGGCCCCGGCCGTCCAGGTACCCGGTGAGGTCCCGCTCGATCTGCGCCGAGCCCTCGGGGCCGGCGCCGCCGCCGGTGCTGCCCGAGCCGTCGTAGACGAACTGCGCGTAGTTGGGAGAGGCGATCATGTCGAAGTTGAGGTAGAGCCTGACCTTCTTCCGGTCCGCCTCGGAGAGCGACTTCACGTACGCCTCCGAGCCCTTGAGGCCGAACTCCTCGGCGGACCACCAGGCGAACCTGACCTTGTTCTTCACCGGGTGGACGGTCAGGTTGCGCGCGACCTCCAGGATACCCGCCGCACCGGAGCCGTTGTCGTTGATGCCGGGCCCGGCCGGGACGGAGTCCAGGTGCGCCCCGACCATCACGGTGTCGGCCGGGTCGCCGCCCCTGGTCTCGGCGATGACGTTCCAGGTCTTGCGCGGCTCCATGAAGGTGCGGATGTCGAGGTTCAGCCGCACCTGGCCGGCGGCGGCCTTCGCGGCCAGCGCCTCCCCGGCGGCCCGGGTGATCCCGCCGACGGGGATCCTGCCGGCCGCAGGGTCCCCGAGGGTGCCGTTGAGGTCGCCGTCGGTGTTGTTGTAGATGATCGCGCCCACCGCGCCGGCCGTCGCGGCCGCGGCCTGCTTGACGGCGAAGCCGCAGCCGCCGCGCTGGATCAGCGCGATCCGACCGGTGAACGCGCCGACCGGGTAGTCGGTGGGCGCGCAGCCGGTCGCGGCGCTGACCGGGACGACCGCCAGGTCGGCGTTCAGGCCGGCATCCGGGCCGCCGGGCGAGTACGTCATGGCGATCAGCGGGATGCTCTCGGCCTGCGGGGACAGCACCTGCAGCCGCTCCGAGCGGGCCTCGAAGAAGGTGTACTCGAACTCCTGCCGGGACACCTTCAACCCGGCCCGGCGGGCCTGCTCGTAGACGTAGCGCGCGGACTCGTCGTGCCCCTTCGAACCGGCCACCCGGGTGCCGCCGTTGCGGTCGGCGATCCGCTGGAGCGCGGCCAGGGTGTCGTGGGCGCTCTCGGCGTCGGCGGCCTCGACCAGGCGCGCGGCGAGCCGCTCGCCTCTGCGCGCCGGGTCCGGGTCGGCGGCCGCGCCGCCGGCCCCGGCCAGCAGCAGCGGGGCGGCCAGAGCGGCGACGGTCAGGGCGGCGCCCGCGCTCCGGACGGTCGCGGTGCGCGGGCGCTGGTCCCGGCGCTGCTGGTGCGGTATCGGGGTGGACTGGTCGAGCGGGCTGGTCGGGCGGAGGGGCAGGGAGATCGGGCGGCGGGCTCGTGGCTTCAAGGCGACTCCTTCCGGCGGTCCGTGAACTCCCGATTTGACATGACCGGCATCACGTTGCCAAGGCCGCCGCGCGGCTGCGGGATGCGGACGGCGGCGGAGGCGGTGATCCTGGAGGGGTGGGGCCGTCTCTTCCAGGAGCGTGACCAGATGTCCATGTTGGATAAGCTCAAGGGCCTGTTGAAGGGCCACGAGGACCAGGCCGACAGGGCCGTCGACAAGGCGGGGGACGCCGTCGACGAGCGCACCCAGGGCAAGTACAGCAGCCAGGTGGACGCCGCCCAGGAGCAGGCGAAGAACCAGTTCCGCGACCAGCCGCCGCAGCAGTAGCAGCCCGAACCCCGCCGTACGCCTGCGGCCCCGGTCAGGCCCGCCCGGCCGCACCGGGGCCCAGCTGTTCCGGGCCGGGGCCCAGCTGTTCCGGGCCAGGGTTCAGGCGTTCCGGGCCGGCGTTCAGCCGTTCCGAGCCGGGGCCGAGCCGTCCTGGACCTGCGGTCAGCCGTCCTGCTCCGGCGCGGCCTCGGCCTTCGCCGCGGGCTGCCGGGCCCCCGCCTCGCCGTCCGCGCTCCCGGCCCCGCAGTTCTCGCACGGTTGCGGCCCGGGCCGCTCGCGCAGGCGCCCGCACTCCGGGCACACCCGGTCCAGCCAGCAGGCCGCCTCTCCGCCTTCGTCCATGCCCCCGATTCTGCCCGGAGCGCCCGCGCCGACGCGAGTAGACACTGTCTACAGCGGCCTGGTAGACAAGGCCCATGACCGATCAGGAGAAGGACCTGCGCGCGCGCCTGGTGGCCGCCGGCATCGAACTGGTGACCAGGGAGGGCGTCCACGCCCTCGGCCTGCGCGAGATCGCCCGGCAGGCGGGGGTCTCGCACGGAGCCCCCCGCCGCCACTTCCCCACCCACCGCGAGCTGCTCGCCGCCATCGCGCGACACGGGTTCGGCAGACTCACCGACACCCTGGCCGGCGCCGACGCACTGGCCGCCACCACCGGCGCGGCCCCCCGCACCCGGCTCGACGCGCTCGCCCGTGCCTATCTCGGCTTCGCGGCGGCCAACCCCGGCATGTTCGAGCTGATGTTCCGTCACGACCTGCTGGAGGGCAGTGGAGCCGAGCTGCGGCACACCACCCTGCCGATGTTCCACACCGTCGCCCGCCTGGTCGGCGAGGCCCGCCCGGAGTCCACCGATCCCGGACCGGCGGCCGCCGCACTGTGGGCGAACCTGCACGGCCTGGCCCAACTGCGCGCCTGGGGCAGCCTGCGGCTCATCACCGGCGGCGAGGACGTCGAACCGCTGCTGCGCGCCGCCCTGGACGCCCACCTCGGTCCGGCTCCCGGGGCCGTCCCCCAGGGAGCCGTCACACGCCCGTGAGGCCGTCGATGCTCTCCCGGAGCAGGTCCGCGTGGCCGTTGTGGCGGGCGTACTCCTCGATCAGGTGCACCAGGATCCAGCGCAGCGAGACGGTCTCCGAGCCGAACACGGCCGCCGCCCGCTCGGAGAGGCGTCCGGTGTCCTCCAGCGCCGCCGCGGCGGTCAGTTCGCGGCCCTGCTCGACCTCCGCCCGCCAGTCGGCCAGCGCCTCGGGCATCCCCCGCTCCGGGGTGAGCGCGTAGCCGCCCTCGCCGTCCGCGCCGTACAGCGGCGGCGCCTCCCGGCCGGCCAGCACCCGCTGGTACCAGGTGCGTTCGACCTCGGCGAGGTGCTGGACCAGGCCGAGCAGCGTCATCGTCGACGGCGGGACGGCCGCCAGCCGGACCTGCTGGTCGTCGAGCCCGGCGACCTTCTGCACGAGAGTCGCCCGGTGGAACTCCAACCAGCCTTCCAGCATGGCGCGTTCGTCCGCGTGCGGGGACGGCAGCGGCCGCCCGTCGAGTGTCGGTCCCATGGGCTCCACTGTGGCACAGCCGGGCGACCGGAGGCGATCATCCGACCGGCTCCAGGGCCCGGTCGCCCTGGTCCGCCAACGGCGCGGGCCGCCTGGCCCGGCGCCGGGCCAGGAGCAGCAGCAGGCCGAGCTGCACGGCCGCGCCCACGGCCGGCCCCACCCACACCCCGGTCACCCCGAGCGGCCCCGACAGGGTCGCGGAGACGGCGAGTTGGGCGCCCAGTCCGAGCAGCACGGAGAGCACCAGCGGCCGACCGGCGCCCGCCGCCTGGTGCACCCCGCCGAGGGCGACCACCAGCGCGTACGGGAGCAGGTAGAACGCCGCCATCCGCAGGAAGCCGACGGACTGCCCGGCCACCGCCGGGTCGTCGGTGAACAGCGCGGTCAGCGGGGCGGCGAGCGTCGCGGACAGCACCGCCGCGACGGCGCCGAGGAGCGCGGCGAGGCGTCCGGTGGCGCGGTGCAGCGCGCCCAACTCGGTGGCACGGCCCGCGCCGCAGAGGCGGGCGGCCTCGATCGCGGCGGCTTGCCGGAGCGCGTAGAACGCCATGGTGACGACCAGCAAGGCCCGGTAGCCGATGCCGCACCCGGCCACCGCCGCGACGCCGAAGCCTGCGACCAGGGCGAGTTGGGCCGTGCCGACGGCCATCCGGGCGGTGAAGTCCAGGCCAAACGGCGCTCCCGCGCGGACGATCCGGCCAGCCGCCGCGCCGGTTCCCCCGGGGGGTGCGGGCAGCCGCGGCCGCAACCGCAGGGTGACGGCGAGGGCGACCGCCCGCGAGCCGGCCAGGGCCAGCGCGGCGCCCGTCACCCCGAGCGCGGGCACCGGGCCGGCGCCGAGGACGAGCAGCGGGTCGAGGGCGAGCAGCAGCGCGTTCGACAGCAGGGCCATCCGCATCGGGGTGCGGGTGTCGCCCGCGCCCTTGAACAGTTCGTCGGCGACGCGCTGGCCGGAGAACAGGGCGAACGCCGGGAAGGCGACGGTGAAGTAGTCGGCGGCGAGGGCGGCGGCGGCGCCGTCCAGGAAGGCGCCGGCCAGGCGGTCGCGCAGCAGGAAGCCGGGGACTGCGAGCGCGAGGCTGCCCACCGCGCAGAGCCGCCAGGCTGCGCGGGTGGTGCGGGCGGCGTCGTCCCGGTCGCCGGCGCCGAGCGCGCGGGAGAGCCGCACGCTGGTGCCGGAGCCGACCACCAGGACGAGCCCGAGCAGCAGGTTCTCCACGGTGCCGGCCAGGGTGACGGCGGCGACGGCCGCCCCGCCGAGGCCCGCCACCCAGAAGGTGCCGATCACCGAGGCGATCACGTTGGACAGCAGTTCGACGTAGACCGGTCCGGCCAGTACGGCCAGTCGTCGCGACGGACGCCCGTGCATGCTTCCTCCCCGTTCCGCCACCGCCTGCCGGTGGCTCACCTCGAAATAGAGATACCTCGTATCGAGGCACATCGACAAGAGGTAACATGGGGCGCGCCACAGGGCGCACTCCGACGAAAGGGCTTCGACCGTGCTGACCCTCGCGATCCTCGGCTTCCTGTACGACCAGCCGCTGCACGGCTACCAGCTCAAGTCCCGGATCACCGGCCTCACCGGCCACGTCCGGCCGGTCAGCGACGGCGCGCTCTACCCCGCCATCGCCAGGCTGGAGAAGGCCGGACTGCTGCGCCGCCGCGCCGAGCCGGGCAGCGGGGCCGCGCCGCGCCAGACGCTGGAGCTCACCGAGGAGGGCCGGACCGAACTGCGGCGCCGGCTGGCCGACCCGGAGCAGGCCGAGATCACGGACCAGATCCGCTTCTTCGCGCACGCCGCCTTCCTGCACCACCTGGCCGACCCGCCCGCGCAGGCCACCGTGCTCCGGCGCCGGCTGGCGTTCCTGGACGAGCCGAGCAGCTTCTTCCACGACGGCGAGGGCCGCGCGGTCACCGCCGAGCTGGAGCCGAACCCCTTCCGGCGCGGCATGCTGCTGGTCGCCCGGGCATCCACGGCGGCCGAGCGGGCCTGGCTGACGGAGACCATCACCGAGCTGGACGGCCAGGCGCACTGACCCGTGAGGCCGGGGACGCGACCCGGCGCGCGCGTTCGCACAGCAGCGCGAACGCGCGAAATCGCACCGTTGCGAACCGGCTCCCGGTCGGCCTCCGCGTCGCTATGATGATCGGCCTCACGTCCACGGCATCCCCTCCGCGGCGTGAACCCGCCACCGCGCCCCGCCCGCCCTCCTGGAGGCCGCCGTGCCCACCGCCGAGACCACAGCCACCCGCCCCGCGCCACTGACCCGGGACGACATCCCCGGCTGGTTCTTCCGTCTCGACCGGGCGGCCTTCGGCCACCTGCTGGCGGCCCAGACCACGGCGGGCGCCACCGGCGACATCCTCGAACTCGGCAGCTACCTCGGCCGCAGCGCCGTCCTGCTCGGCGACCACCTCCAGACCGGCGAACGGCTGACCGTCTGCGACCTGTTCGACTCCGAGGCGGGCGACGCGGACAACGCCGCCGAGATGGCGATGTCCTACCGCAAGACCCTCACCCGGAGCGCCTTCGAGGCCAACTACCTCGCCTTCCACGGCGAGTTGCCGGAGATCGTGCAGGCGCCCACCTCGGTGCTGGCCGACGGCCGGATCCCGGCCAGGAGCTGCCGGTTCGTCCACGTCGACGCCTCCCACCTGTACGAGCACGTCGCCGGGGACATCGCGGTGACCAGGGCGGCGCTCGCCGACAACGGCGTCGTGGCGCTGGACGACTACCGCTCGGAGCACACCCCCGGCGTGTCGGCGGCGGTCTGGGAGGCGGTCTTCACCGGCGGCCTGCGGCCGGTGCTGCTCACCCCGATGAAGTTCTACGGCACCTGGGGCGACGCCGCGGCCGTCCGGCAGGTCCTGCTCGCCCGCGACTGGCGGGCCGAGGGCTACACGGTGGACGACGACACCATCGCCGGGGAGCCGGTGCTGCGGCTCAACTACCAGGTCAAGGCCCCCGTCCAGCAGTCCACCTCGCGCCGGCTGGCGCTGGACCTGCTGCCGCCGGTCGCCACCCGGGCGACCCGCCGGGTGCTCCGGACGCTGCGCGAGCGCCGCGCCGTCCGCCCCGTTCCGGCGTCCTGACGCACCGGCGCGCCGACGCGCGCCCGCAACTCCCCCCGCCACGGCTACGGCTACGTGCTCATCGCCGAGGTCGCGGGATTCTCCGGCGACCGGGCCGACCGGACCAGGGCGGTGGCGTGGATTTTCCACGCCACCGCCCTTTTCATATGTCTGACATATATTCAATTCCACGCCTCACTCGAATGAGTGAATCTCTCTTAAAGATTTGCCCACGGAACGTTAAAGGCCACATAGTGATGGCACCTCAGTTTGGTCTAGGGAAGACCAAGTTCAGGCAAAGCCACCGCGAGTGAGGAGAAGGCCATGTTCCACGGAACCACGGCGTCGGGCCACGGGCAGCGGCTCCGCGAGGAGATCGCGAGCCCGGGAGCCACGCCCCTCATCGGCGTCTACGACATGTACTCGGCCTCCATCGCGGCCGAGCACTACAACGGCATGTTCGTCTCCGGATTCGGCTTCGCCGCCTCCTACTACGGCCTGCCCGACATCGGATTCATCGCCTGGCCGGACATGGTCGGCTTCGTCGAACGGTTGCGCGGCGCCTTCCCCCGGCACCATCTCCTGGTCGACATCGACGACGGCTACGTCGATCCCGAGGTCGCCTGCCACGTCGTGCGCAGGCTCGAACGCATCGGCGCTTCCGGCGTCATCCTGGAGGACCAGAAACGGCCGCGCCGCTGCGGCCACGCCGACGGCAAACAGGTCCTCCCGCTGGAGGAGTACCTGGAGAAGCTGGACCTCGTCCTCGCCAACCGGACGGACCTCCTGGTGGTCGCCCGCACCGACGCCACCGAGGAGGAGGACATCCTGCGCCGCGCCCGGGCCCTCGCCGCCACCGACGCCGACGTGGTGCTGGTCGACGGGGTGCGCAGCGAGGACTGGATCCGGCGGATCCGGGGGGTCGTCGGCGACAAGCCGCTGCTGTTCAACCAGATCGCCGGCGGCAAGTCCCCCCGGCTGTCGCTCTCCGAGCTGACCGAGCTGGGGGTGGACGTCGCCATCTACAGCACGCCCTGCCTGTTCGCGGCCCACCGGGCGATGGACGAGGCGCTGGCCGGGCTGAAGGTGGCCGACGGGCGGCTGCCGGCCGACGCCGGGGAGAGCCGGCAGATCGGCGTGCGGGAGTCCACCGAACTGCTGGAGCGGAACATCGCGCGCTCCCGCCCGTTCGCGGGGGTGACGGCGTGATGGCCGGGCTGCGCGGTCCCGCCCCGCCCCCGGCGGCCGCCGTCCTGCGGGCCACCGCGCTGGGGCTGGCCGGGGCGTGCGGCCTGCTCGCCGGCGCGGCGGCGCCTGCGGCGGCGGGCGGGGGGCTGATCACGCTCGTCGACAACTCCAACGCCGACTCCTGGGTGGAGATCGATCGCACCGCCAACGTCCAGAACGGCAGCGGCTCGGCGGGCAGCGACCACGACGGCGCCGGGTCCCTGGTGGGCGGCCTGCTCGGGTCCGGCCCGGGCGGGGCGGCGATCGGGGGTGGCCGATGACCGACGACACCGCCCGCCGGGGCCGGTGGCGCGGGCTGTGGCCGCGCCGGCTCGACCCGTACCTGGCCGCGCTCGCCGGGGCGGTCGGCCTGGCCGCCCTGTTTCCGGCCACCGGGGGATCGGCGCGGGTGGCGGCAGTGGCCTGCAACCTGGCGGTGGCGCTGCTGTTCTTCCTCTACGGCGCCCGGCTCTCCGCCCGCGAGACGCTGGCCGGGCTGCGCCACCTGCGGCTGCACGGGCTGGTGCTCGCCGCCACCTTCGGCCTCTTCCCGCTGCTCGGGGCGGCCACCGCGCTGCTCACCCCCGTCCCGCTCAGCGGGCAGTTGCAGACCGGGGTGCTGTTCCTCTGCCTGCTCCCGTCGACGGTGCAGTCCTCGGTGGCGCTGACCGGCGCCGCCGGGGGCGACGTCCCGGCGGCGATCTGCGCCGGGACGTACTCCAGCCTGGCCGGGCTGCTGCTGACGCCGCTGCTGGCGGCCTGGCTCCTGGACGTGCACACCGCGCTGTCGGCCGAGGGGCTGCTGCGGATCGGGGCCCAGTTGCTCGCGCCGTTCCTGCTCGGGCAGGTGCTGCGGCCGTGGATCGGCGCCTTCCTCACCCGGCACAGACGGGTGCTGACGCCGGTGGACCGGGGCTCGATCCTGCTCGTCGTCTACACCGCGTTCAGCGCGGCGACGGCCCAGGGCAGCTGGGGCCTGGCCACCCCGGGCGCCCTGCTCGGTCTGCTCGCGGTGCTGCTCGCCCTGCTGGCCGCCGCGCTCGCGGTCACCGGGCTCGGTGCACGACTGCTGGGGCTCGACCGGCCGGCCACCATCGCGGCGGTGCTGTGCGGCTCGCAGAAGAGCCTGGCGAGCGGCCTGCCGATGGCCACCGTGCTCTTCGGGCCCCAGGCCGGGCTGCTGGTCCTGCCGTTGATGGCGTATCACCAGCTCCAGCTGGTGGTCGGCACCGTGCTCGCCGGACGCTGGGCCCGCGCGCCGGATGCCACGCCCGCCGGGCAGGCCCCGCCCGCCGATCGGGTACCGGCCGCGCTCACGGGGCCGGGCGGGCCGCCCGTTCCCGGGTGAGCCGGCGCCTGGGGCCAGCGTCTGCGGCCCGGCGTCTGGGGCCGGACGGCGGCACTCGGCCGCGGTGTCCAGCCGGGCGCCGCGGCCGGCAGCCGCTACCCGTTCCCGCAGGTCCGTACCGCTGCGGCGCGCGCGTAGTAGTCGGCGGCGTCGGCGGTGAAGCCGTCCTGTTCCGCGAGACGGCCCGCGCGGTCGAAGTGGTGCCACGCCTCGCCGTTGCGGTCCAGGGTGGACAGGGCCCTCCCGCAGATGTCCAGGAGCATCGCGCGGCGCGCCACGACCTGGTCCTCCGGGGCGAGGTCGAGCGCGCACCGCGCGAGGGTGAGCGCCTTCGCCGGGCGCTCGTTCAGCAGGTGGTACCGGGCCAGGTAGTAGGTCGTGAGCATCTCGGTCTGCGGGCTGCCGGCCCTGCGGGCGAGCTGTGCGGCCCGCTCGTAGCCGAGGCCGGCCAGGTTCGTGTCGCCGAGTGCCTCCCGGGCCTGGGCCAGGTTGGCGGTGGCGATCGCCTCACCCTCGGTGTCGTCGGCGCGCCGGGCCAGGTCGGGTGCGCGCAGCAGGTGCGGCAAGGCCTCCTCGTACCGGCCGTTCTGCCCGAGGACCCAGCCGAGCAGGCTCCTGACGCGGGATTCCGCGTCGGCCTCGGCCAGTTCGACGGCGGAGCCGAGGGCGTGGCCGAGCGGAGCCTCCCAGTCGGCTCCGGGCTGCTGGACGACCAGGGGCCACAGCAGCAGGGCGAGTCGCCACGCCCGGTGGTGGTGCCGGCCGGCGGCGGCCGCCGCGGTGGCGGCGACGAGGTTGCGCCGTTCCCTGGCGTACCAGGCCATGGCCTCCTCCCGGTCGGCGAAGACGGGCGTCGACACCGGCGTCCGGAAGTCCTCCGGGAGCCGGCAGCAGGGTTGGCTGCCCGCCACCGCCGCGCTCGCGGCGGCCAGGGCGGCGTACAGGTAGTGGTCGAGGAGCGGAAGGAGGCGGTCGCCCCCGGGGGCGGGGCCGAGCGAGCGGGCGAACAGCCGGATGAGTCCGTGCAGGGCGTAGCGGTCGTGCCCCCGCTCCTCCACCAGGTTGGCGGCGACGAGGCGTTCCAGCACCGCGCGGCTGCCGGCCGGGCTGTCGTCCGCCAGCGCGGCGACCGCCGCCACGTCGATGTCGGGGCCGAAGTGGTGGGCCAGCAGCCGGAGGACGGCGACCGCGTCCGGCGGGAGGTGGTCCACGCTGACGCGCAGGACGGAGGCGAAGTCGATGCCGTCCACCGCGAGGAAGGAGATCCGCCGCTGCCCGTCGCGGAGTTCCTCGACCGCGTCGCCGAGCGAGCGCTCGGGTCGCACCGCCAGCCGGGCCGCCGCCAGTCGCAGGGCCAGCGGCAGCCCGTCGCACAGCCGCACCAGGCGCCCGGCGGCGCCCGGTTCCGCTCCGACCCGGTCCGGGCCGAGGATGCGGGCGAACAGTGCCTCGCCCTCCCCCGGCCCGAGCCGGTCCAGCAGCAGGGGGCGGGCGCAGTCGCCGGCGACCAGGCTCTCCAGCCGGTTGCGGCTGGTGACGACGGTGGCGCAGCCGTGGGCGCCGGGGAGCAGCGGGCGGACCTGGTCGTAGCTCAGCGCGTCGTCGAGGATGACCAGGAGGCGGCGGTTGCGGAGCAGCGAGCGGTAGAGCGCCTCGGCTGCGGCGGTGTTCTGCGGGATGTCGTCGGGCTGGATGCCGAGCGCGCCGAGGAAGTCCCGGATGACGAAGGCGGGGTCGGCGATCGGGGCGGTGTCGATGAAGCCGCCGAGCCGGGCGAAGAGCACGCCGTCCGGGAAGTCCGCCGCGGCCTGTTGGGCCCAGTGGGCCACCAGCGCGCTCTTGCCGATCCCGGCCGGCCCGGTGACCAGGCAGATGGGCGAGTCGTGTGCGGTGTGCCGCACGGCCGCGTCGAGGGCGGCGAGTTCACGCTTGCGCCCGGTGAAGCCGGCCGGTCGGCGGGGCAGCAGGAGCGGTCGCCGCAGGTCGTTCGCGCCCGGCTGTCCCGCATGTCCCGCGCCGCGGTGCGCGTCGGCCTGGCGGTGCGCGGCCTGCTGCCCGTGGGGGTCCCCGGGCCGGTGCGTGTCCTCCCGTCGGCGTGCGGCGCGTGGCGGGCTGAGGATCCGGTCGTAGGCCTCGACCATCGCGGGGCCCGGGTCGACGCCCAGTTCGTCACCGAGCAGTCGGGCCGTCCGGTGGTAGAGCTCGATGGCCTCGGCCTGCCGGTTCGTCGCCAGCAGGGCGTCGAGCAGGAGCGCCACCAGGGATTCGCGCAGCGGATGCCGGTCCGCCGGGCCGCGCAGCACCGCGACGGCCTCTTCGGCGCGCCGGCCCGCGGTCAGCGCCTGGCCGAGCTCCTCCACCGCGCCGAGCCGCGCCTCCTCCAGTTCCGCTGCTGCGGCGACGACCGGGGGTGTGCCGCAGAGTCCGGCGAGCGCCGGGCCGCGCCAGAGCGCGAGGGCCTTGCGCAGCGCCGGGATCCCGGCCGGTGCGCCGTCGCCGGTGCGCGCTTCGGCGACGGCGGCGCGGAACCGCTCGCCGTCGATGTGGCCGGACGGCGCCTGGAGGAGGTAGCCGTCACAGGCGGTGGCGATGGTGACCGGGCCCACGGGGTGCAGCAGCCGGCGGAGTTGGGAGACGTGCCCCTGGATCACGGTCTTGGCGTGTCTGGGCGGCTGCTCGCCCCACAGGGCGTCGGTGAGGCGGTCGTTCGTGACCAGCGCGTCGTTGGCGAGGAGGAGCATCGCCAGCAAGGTCCGGCGTTTCGGTGGCCCGATCTCGACAAACTGCCCGTTGCACCGGACTTCCACCGGTCCGAGCAGCCGGAATTCCAACAAGGGTCCCTCCCCACTGCCGATCACCTGCGCAATGGGTAAGGCTACCCTTGTCAGTGGACACTCACGCGCACACCCCCGGCTGCGGAGGAGCGGTCAGGGGTGCACACGAGAACGGCGTCCACGGTCCGCCGCCCGCCCACTCAGGTGGTGTCGACCCTGACCGTAACCCGCCCTCGACTGATGGGCGTCACCGGACGTAGTAGGCGCGGTTGTGGGCGGCGACCGGCGGGGACTGGTAGGTCCAGACCCCGGCGGCCGGGGCGTCGGCGATCAGGTGGGCGAGGTCGCGGGCGGACTCCTCCGCGGGGTTGCCGAGGTCGAGCCGGACACGGTCGGCGGTGCGGTCGTCCAGGGCGTAGTAGCGGTAGGGGTGGTAGACGTTGAGCGGGCCGGCGAGCAGCTTGCCCTCGTCATCGGTGCCGTAGCCGGTGATCGGGGTGTTGTTGACGGATTCGGCGGTGAGGCCGATCAGGTTCACGTCGAGGGCGAGGAGTTGCTCGTCGTGGCGGCGCAGCCCGTCCTCCCCGAGGGTGGCCCGGCGGCAGGAGACGGACCAGCGCTCGCGCACGGCGGGGGCGTTGAGCGAGGGCAGCGCGGTCTCGAACCAGCCGGGGTGCTTGGGCTCGGCGTACAGGCGGCGCCCGGCGTCGATGGCGAGCGGGTTGTCGCACAGGACGTGCAGGCGGGCGATGCCGAGCAGCTTGGTCTGGTCGTAACCCCGGGCGTACTGGCCGTAGTTGAGGACCGGGAGGCGGTCCCCGGCGAACACCGGGTGGGCGACCAGGTTGATCTCCAGCTCCTCGGTGATGCCACCGCCGTTCGGGTACTGGGCGAAGTACAGCTGGTAGTTGAGGGACACGCAGGCCCCGCCGTCGAACACGGCGGCGGTCAGGCCGGGGTGGCGCTTGCCGAGCAGTTCGCGCGCCCGCTCGGGCTCGACCAGGTAGTCGACGCCGATGTTGTGCAGCGCGCCGTAGTGGAAGGGCAGGTGGTACGGCTCCGGTACGGGCGGGAGCGGCAGGCCGGTCATGGTGTCTCCGGAAGGGCGGGCGAACGGGTGGCGGGCGAAGGAGCGACGGACGAAGGGGTACCGGCGACGGACACCGGGTGGTGCAGGTCCAGCAGGTCCTGGTGGATCCGGTCGGCGCTGCGCAGGGCGAGGGCGGCCATGGTGAGCGAGGGGTTGGAGGTGCCGAGCGAGGGCATCGAACCGCACCCGACGGCGTACAGGTTGGGGTGGTCCCAGCAGCGCTGCCAGTGGTCGACGACGGAGGTGGCGGGCGAGTCGCCCATGACGTGGGTGCCGCCGGCGTGGCCCGCGCCCCGGTACCCGTAGGCGGTTCCCAGGTGTTCGAGGCGGCCCGGCCACTGCGGACCGGCCGGGTAGGCGGTGTGGTCCTCGGCGCCGAGCAGGGCGAACAGCTGGTCGGAGACGGCCCGGGCCGAGACCATGCCCGCGCGGACGTACTCGTCGAGGTCGTAGCGGACGGCCGGGCCGGGGAGGCCGAGCGGATCGCGCCGGTCCGGGTCGAGGGTGACCCGGTTGGCCGGGTCGGCGGGCTGCTCCAGCTCGAACTGGAGCGAGAACTGACGGCCGAGCCGGTCCCCGAGGCGTGCCCGCAGCTCCTTGCCGCGCAGCCCGGCGGCCAGCAGTGCGGCCGTCTCGGCCTCGGGGGAGCCACCGGCCCAGGACCAGCCCCAGTTGCCGATCTCGATCCGGAACGGGGCCCGGCGGGCGCGGGCCGGGCCGAAGCGGAAGGCCTCCAGGCCGCTGGTGGAGCCGGGCCCCCGGTAGGGGCCGACCTGGCCGGGCATGAGCCCCCAGGTGAGCAGCGCCGGGTGGTCCATCAGGTTGCGGCCCACCTGGTCGCTGCGGTTGGCCAGGCCGGACAGGAGCAGCAGCCGGGCGTTCTCGACGGCGTGCGCGGCGAGGACGACCAGGTCCGCGTCCACCCGGTGGGCCGCGCCGCCGGCCAGGTACTCCACCCCGGTGGCGCGCCCGGTCACCGAGTCGGCGAGCACCCTGGCCACCACGGCCCCGGTGCGCAGTTCGACGCAGGGCGCCCAGCGGGCCTGGGTGCGCAGCGGCGTGTACTTGGCGCCGGTCGGGCAGACCGGGACGCAGCTGGCGCTGCCCGCGCAGGGCGGGCCGAAGCTGTCGCCGGGCCGGGTGGGCAGGCCGTTGCGGGCGTGCGGGGTGCCGGTGACGGCGAGCCGGGCGGGGCCGGACATGGCGGGGTCGCGGACGGTCCGGCCGTCGAGGGCGTGGGCGAGCCGGCGGTCGAGGTGGCTGGCCGGGATGGCCCGCATGGGGAAGGCGTAGTCGTCCGGGATCGGCAGTCCGACGGCGCGGCGCTGCTCCCCGGCGTCGGCGGCGACGCCGAGTTCGTGTTCGGCGGCGCGGTAGTACGGCTCCAGGTCGTGGTAGCCGATCGGCCAGTTGCGGCCTCGGCCGAGGTCGCCGGTGCGGAAGTCCTCGGGGTGCATGCGCGGGGTGAGGCCGGTCCAGAGCAGTCCGGTGCCGCCGTTGGCGCGCAGGTAGCCGCTGGCGTAGGGCAGCGGGCCGTCCTGCCGGAGGTGTCCGGTGGCGGTGAAGCCGCCGCCGGGGAGCCCGGTGAGGTCGGTGACGTCGAGGGACGGAGCGTCGGGGTGGTGCGGGTAGGGCGAGGTGGGCGGGCCGCCGCCGGCCGCGCGGAAGGCGGCGGCGGTCTCGGGCCCGGAGGGCGCGGCCCGGCCGGCTTCGAGGACGAGGACCCGCCGGCCCTGCACGCCGAGGCGGTGGGCGACCAGCGTTCCGGCGAAGCCGGCACCGACCACGACGACGTCCCAGCGGGCGGTCACCGTTCCTCGCCCCCTCGGGGTGCCTCGGCCCAGCTGCCGTGGCCGGGGGCGGCGGCGCCGGGCGGGTCGGCGCGGAAGGTCCGCCAGGCCAGGCCCTGGTCGTAGGCGCGGGCGGAGCTGGGGGTCTCGCCCGGCCAGGCGCCGACGTACCAGAGGTGGACCAGGGCGTGGTCGTCGCGGACCCGGTGGGCCAGGGCGGTGCGGTGGTGCTCGTGCGCCATGCCGGTGGCGCGCAGCTCGGGCTCGTCGAAGCCGGTCAGTTCGGCGCAGACGCGCAGGAACTCGTCGAAGTCGGCGAGGTCGTCGGACGCCCCGAACTCGGCGAGGCAGTCAACGGCAGGATGGTCGTCTGGCACGGACAAGCGGGCACCCCCACGGTCGTCGACGGTGGCCAAGACATGACAGACCGTTGGGTGGGTGAAGTCGGCGGCCCGTCACGGTCTGCCAGCGCGATCCTGCCGCCCGCCGTCGTCACCGGGAACCCGTTGCCCGAATGTGCCCGGTCTTGGCCGTCTCCTGCCCGATCGGCCGCCCACCGCGTTCGGTCGGCGGCTGTTTCCGGTCGGGGAGCGGGGGCTGGCGAGGGTACGGCGAGAGGCCCGGCGGGGCCGGGCGGAGGTCCGACGAGGGGTACGGCGGGGGTCAGCCGAGGGCGCGGACGGCCGCCAGGACGTCGAGGCCCAGCTCCGGGTCCGCCTCCTCCGGCAGGCTGACGGACAGCCGGTCGACGAGGCCCGCGTACCGGCGGGTCAGCTCGCGGGCGACGTCCTCGACCGGACCGGACACCGCGAAGGTGTCGAACACCTCGTCGTCGATCAGTGCGGCCATCTCCGCCCAGCGGCCGCGCACCGAGTGGGTGTGCAGTTCCTCCTGGAGCCCCTCCCACCCGTGCTGGGCCAGCACCGGACGGTAGGCCGGGGTGGAGGCGTAGAACGCCAGCCGCTCCCGCACCCCGGCCCGGTTGGCCGCCAGTTCCTCCTCCGTCCGGCCGGTGGCGGTCAGCACGCTGCCGGCGACCTCGAACGGCCGCGCCGTCCACGGGGCGCCCTCGGCCTCGGCCTGCGCCCGGGCCCCGGTCAGACCGGGCAGCACCTGCTCGGCCAGGTAGGCGGGCGACGAGAACGGGTGACTGAGGAACCCGTCGGCCACCGCCCCGGCCGTACGGGTCATCAGCGGCCCGACGCCGGCCAACAGGATCCTCGGCACCCCGGCGGGGACGGGGTCGGGCGAGAAGACCGGCGTCATCATCGTGTGGGTGTAGAACTCGCCCCGGAAGCGCAGCCGTTCGCCGGTCTGCCAGCTGTGCCAGATCGCCCGCACCGCGTGCACGTACTCGCGCATCCGCGCGGCCGGCCGGTCCCAGGGCATCCCGAAACGCTTCTCGATGTGCGGCTTGACCTGCGAGCCCAGCCCGATGACGGCCCGTCCGCCGGAGGCCGCGTGCAGCCCCCAGGCCTGGTAGGCGAGCGTCATCGGGGTGCGGGCGAAGGCCACCGCGATGCCGGTGGCCAGCTCGATCCGCTCGGTCCGGTCGGCGGCGCGGGCCAGCTGGAGGAACGGGTCGTACGCGGTTTCGGCGACCACCAGGCGGTCCATGCCCCGGCGTTCGGCCCGCTCGGCGGCGTCGAGGATCCCCGCCGGGTGCCCGGAGGCGGTGGCGTCGAGACGGAAGGCGGGGGGTCGGTGCATGGCGGTGCTCCTGGGCGCGGGCTGCGGCGGTACCCGGGTAGCCTCCCACGCCGCCGCCCGGGCCCACCTCCGCAGCCTGCCCTCAGCGTTTGAAGAACTCCACCTCGGCCAGCGCGATGGGGATTCCGGGCCCCGTCCCGGCGGCGGCGCGGACGACCATCGTCACCTTCACGACGTCGCTGACGCCGGTCAGCACCGTCTGCGGGCCCGGCTTGTCGTTCAGCGTCACCTTCTGCTCGTGCACCTTGCCGTCCGAGGTCGTCATCCGCAGGTCCAGGGCGGTGGGCCTGGCCTGCTGCTGGAACTGCTGCGGCTCGGTGGAGGAGCCGGTGTGGATGATGACGTCCACCAGCCGGAACGGGCGGGCGAAGGGGAAGCTGATCGAGTCCCCGACGTTCGGCGCCCCCCAGTAGGTGTTGCTCAGCCCGTCGACGGTCAGCTTCGCGGGATGGCCCTCGACCTCCGCGCTCGCCGCCGCCCCCGTGGGGGAGATCGCCGAGGCGTCGCGGAGCTTGTCCAGCACGTCCTCGTAGATGTTCCGCCCCGCCGGGTAGAACAGCACCCCCGCGACCACCAGCGCCGCCAGCACGAGCAGCGCGATCATCCGGCGCAGGGTGCGGCCGGAGCCGCCGATGCGCACGCGGCGCCGGAACGGCCAGCGGGTGCGCCACCACGGCAGGGCCGCCACGAGTTCGGTGGGGGTCAGCGGTTCCGCGCACCGCCGGCAGAACTTCCGGTCGGGCCGGTTGGGCGTGCCGCACCGGGGGCAGGGTGGGCCGACCTGGGCCTCGTCGGCCGCGGCCGGGCGGACGGTCGGGCGGGGCGCGACCGGCTTGGCGGGCTGCACCGCCACCGGGTCCGCCGCCGCCGGCTGCCGGGCGGCCGTGGGCTGCGGCGGCACCGCACCGGGGCGGACCGGCGGCACCTCGGAGGCGGGTGCGGGTGTAGCAGCGGGCGCGGCGGCGGGCGGCCTCGCCGGCTCGGCGGGCCGGGCGGCAGGCGGTTCGACGGGCGCCGCGGACGGCCGCACGGGCGGTTCCTCGCGCGCCGCGCCGGCGGGCGGAGCAGCGGGCGCAGCAGCGGCAGCAGGCGGGGCGGCGGCGGGCGGAGCGGCGGCAGCAGGCGGCGTGGCGGCAGAGCCGGGAGCCGCGGAGGTGGCGGCAGCCGCCCCCGACCAGCCGAGGTAGGCACCGCAGTTACCGCAGAAGTCGTCCCCGTCCTCGTTGGCCACTCCGCACTCGGGACACGTACGCATTGCTCAGCTCTCTTCCGCACCGAGTGGACCGAGTGGACCGGATGAACCAGGTGAACCAGGTGGACCGGACGGACCAGGCGGCCCGGACAGGACCTCCACCCGGCAGGTCAGGTGGACCGGGCAGGACGCCCGGACGACAGCCAGCACCTGCTCCTCGTCCACCGCCGGGGTGCGCTCGGGCCAGACCCGTACCAGCAGTTCCCCGGAGGGCGCGGGCGGCAACTCCGCGCCCGCGGTGGTGGACCAGGCCACGCCGCCGCCGTCCACGATCTGCGCGCCGACGCCGAGGATCAGCCGCAGCCGTTCCCGGAGCCCGCGCCGGGTGCCCCGCCACCGGTGCAGTTCGACCGCGCGGCCGACCACGGCCCGGCGGACCTCCTCCGGCCAGGCCGGGTCGGTCTCGACGGCGACCCAGTCCGCCAGCCACTCGACGAAGTCGGCCGGGGCCAGGCGCGGTTGGAAGTAGGCGGGCAGGTTGTCCAGGGTGGCGAAGACCGGGGCGAGGACGGTGTCCAGGCCTGCGGTGAACCGCTGGGCGAAGTCGTCCTCGGCGTAGAGCGCGGGCAGGAGTTCACCGATCGGATGCGGGCTGGGCAGCCCGGGGACGGCCGCTCTGCTCATCGCTGACCGTCCGCCGGGAGCGCGGCGACCACGACCTGGTGCTGGTGCGAGAAGACCAGCGCGTCCGGGGCGACGTCGACCCGTTCGGCTGGCGCGCCCCGGCGCCCGGTGATCGGATCCGCCGGGAAGAGCCGCAGTTCCTCGACCGCCGTGACCCCGGCCACCTGCTGGAGCACCGCGAACACCTCCCCGTACTGCACGGCCCGGCCGAACGGCCAGCCACTTCCGTCGGCGCCGCCGCGCAGCGGGTTGAGGTGCCGGAACAGGGCCGCGAGCGCCGCCTCCCGGACCCGGTCGCCGTCCGGGGAGCGGGTCGCGAGCCGGGCGACCACCGTCACCCCCTGGTAGTCGGGCGGTTGGACGACGAGCCGGGTGCCGACGAGCCGCCGCTCGTCCAGGGCCGACGCGATGGCCGACAGCACCTGCTCGCCGGGGATCAGCTGCTCGAACCGCAGGCGGTCGCCCTCGTCCGCGACCGCGTCGGGGACCACCAGCACCCGCACCGCGCCCGCCTCCCCGGCGACGGCCGGCGCGCAGCGCACCCGGGCCGCCGAGGGGGCGGCCTGCCGGGCGATCAGCTCGAAGTCCCCGGCGGTGACGGCCCGTTCCTGGAGCCGCAGCAGGTGGGGGGCGCGCACCTTGGCGTTCTCCACCGTCTCGCCGTCGACCCCGCCCCTGGCCGCCTCGCGGTTGTCGACCCTGGCCACGTACGGGACGGAGCTGCGCAGCACCGTGATCGTCGCCCGGGCGACGTTCCCGGCGGTGCCGCCGCCCGTGCGGTAGTGCGGTACCCGCAGGTGCGCGCCCTTGGGCGGCACCGCGCCGAAGGCGTGCAGGCCGCCGTCGGGTTCCCGGACGGCGGGCGGGAACGCGAACTCGCCCGTGGTCGCGTCGATCACCACGTGCCGGTCGGTCGGCGCCGAGTCGCCGAAGTGTTCGACGGCCGTCCACCGCTCCCAGCCGTCGCCGGCCGCGACCTCGACCACCGGGGGCCCGCCGTCGAGCAGGACGGGCGGCCTGGCGAGCCGGAAGCGCTGGCCCGCGACGCCCTCCGAGGTGCCGAGCGGCGCGTCGGTCACGGTCTGGGCGTGCACGACGGTCGCGGTGCCGCCGACCGTGAACACCTCCGCGCGGCGGATCGTCGGGGACTCCGCGTAGAACGGCTGGCCCGGCTCCGGCGCGGACACCCGGCAGCGCAGCCAGCCCGCCCGGCGCCCGGCGACCACCGAGGCGACCTGCCCGGCGGGCACGAACACCACCACCTCGCCGGGCCGGTTGAGGCCGCCGGTGGTGTCGGAGCCGGTCTCGCAGGCGATCCACCGCGCGCCGTCCCACACCTCCCACGCCAGCGGGGGCTGGCGCGGGTCGACGCCGACGCCCTCGACCCGGCTGTCCAGCCGGACGACGAGGATGCAGCGCGGCACGACGGCGGGCAGCGCGAACAGCATGGCGTCCCCGACCTGGGGGTGCGGCTGGAAGCACGGCACGTCCACGCCGTCGGCCAGCCGCGCCGTGGCGTCGGTCTGCTCCCCCGCGGCGGAGACGGTGACCAGCCGGTCGAGGGAGCTGGGGACGACGGGCAGGTCCTCGGCGGTGGAGAACACCACCGCCTCCTCGGTCTCGGTCCGCAGCGTGGACACCTCGGTGCCCGCCCGCAGCAGCACCGTCTCGGGCTGCGGGGCCGACAGCCAGAAGTCGACCTCGGCGGTCGCCGCGGCCGGCGGGAAGAGCCGGACGCCCAGCAGGTCGAGGAAGGCCGAGTAGTTCTTCTCCGGCACCCGGTTCAGCCGGTAGAGCAGCTGGTCCACCATGTACGCGAAGGTCTCGATCAGGGTGACCCCGGGGTCGGACACGTTGTGGTCGGTCCACTCCGGGGCCCGCTGCTGGACGAACCGCTTGGCCTCGTCGACGAGTTGCTGGAACCGGCGGTCGTCCAGGTTCGGGGAGGGCAGCGCCATCAGCTCACTCCCCCGGTCACGGCGCCCAGGGCACCCGGGACGTCCGGGGCGTCCGGGGCGTCCGGCGAGCTCGGGATGGTGTAGAAGGGAAAGACCAGGTTGCGGCGGTCGTTGGTGGACCGCACGGTGTAGTGGACGTCGATGTAGAGCGTGCCGTCGTCGACGGTGTCGAAGGCGATCACGACGTCGTCCACCTCGATCCGCGGCTCCCAGCGTTCCAGCGCGGTGCGCACCTCGCGCGCGATCCGGCCCGCCGTGCCGCCGTCGCTCGGCGCGAACACGTACTCGTGGATGCCGCAGCCGAACTCCGGGCGCATCGGCCGCTCCCCGGGGGCGGTGCCGAGGATCAGCCGGATGGCCTCCTCGATCTCCCGGTCCCGGTCCACCATGCCGATGCCGCCGGTGGCGTTCACCCGCAGCGGGAAGGCCCAGCCTCGCCCGATGAAGCCGCTCACGCGACGCCCCCGATCAGCACGTTGAGGGCGCCGGTGACGATCTTCGCGCCGCAGGCCGTCTGGTCGCCCATCCGCGCCGCGGGCAGCCCCCCGATCAGGACCAGGCCCCCGGCCGCCGCCTTGGGGCTGGGCATGACGACGTTGCCGGGCCCGAGTTCCACGTGCGGCACGCACACGTGCAGGCTGCCGGTGACGGCGGCCGGGCGGCCGCCGATCAGCACGGTCGCCGCCGCGAGGGCGCCTGGTGGCGGGGTGGTGATGGCACCGCCGTCGCTGGTGGTGTCACCCATCCGGGCTGCGGGGGGCATCTGCGTTCTCCAATCGGGTGGTTCGAGGGGCCGGAGGGTTCGGGCCGAACTGACGGTAATTCAGCTGACGGCGATTCAGTTGATGCGCACGAGGGCCGCCTTGAGCACAGCCAGCGCGCCGCCGTCCACGGTGACCCCCGTACGGCCGGTGACGTTCACCGATCCCCCGCGCAGGTTCACCGCCCCGGCGCCGGCGTCGATGGTGATGCCGGTGGAGGACAGCCGCACCGAACTCGCCGCCGCCGCACCGGCCGCGCCGAAGACGGTCAGGACGATCTCGCCGCGCTGCTCGTCCAGCCGCACCTCCAGCTTCCGGTCCCCGCTGGCCAGCCGGACGCCGGACTGGCCGCCCGGCACGTCCAGCAGTTCCAGGCGGTGGCCCGAACGGGAGACCAGCGAGCGGCGGTTGACCTTCCCGCCGGCCGGGTCGACCAGCGGCACCTCGTGCGGCGAGGGTTTGTCGACGCCGTTGTAGAGGCCGCCCAGCACGTACGGGCTGTCCAGGCTGCCCTGCTCGAAGCCGACCAGCACCTCGTCGTTCACCTCGGGGCTGAACACCCCGCCGCCGCCCTGCCCGCCCCACTGGACGGTGCGCACCCAGTCGGAGACGTAGGTGTCGTCCAGCCACGGGAACTTCAGCCGCACCCAGCCGCGTTGCGCGCCCCCCGGCTCCCGGACGTCGGTGACCACGGCGACGGCGAGGCCGGGCATCCGGGGCCCGCGCGGCACCGCGCCGCTCCCGGCGACGAGCCCCGCGAGGGAGCGGTCCGGCGCCGCGCTGACCACGACGGTCGTCCGGTAGCCGCGGAAGGGCTCCAGCAGGTGGCGCACCGCGGTGGCCGTGTAGCGGCCCGAGAAGGCGGCGCCGACGTTGCCCAGGGCGACCGGAACGCCCGCCCGCAGCTTCGGATTGCCCTCGACGACCACCTCCAGCTCGCCGAACCCGGCGGCCACCGAGGCGGCGACCGACCCGGCCGCGGCCGCCGTCTCCGCCTGCGTGCGGTACGGGGTGTCGGTGACGGTCATCCGCGCCTGCCCGGCGAAGGCGGCGGCCGCCGTCGACGGGCTCATCCCGGGCCGCACCGTCTCGCTGGCCACCGACGGCTCCGTGGCGACCAGGGCCTTCTTGGTGAGGACGTTCCAGCCGCGCACCTCGACGGTGTCCGCCCCGCCGCCGCCCGTCAGCACGCCGCGCAGCTCCAGCAGGTTGCGGCCGTACTCCAGGACCAGCGGATTCTGCGGAGCGGGCGTCGAGGGGGCCGGGGCCGAGGAGGCCTGCTCGGGCTTGACGAACTCCAGCAGCCCCTCGTCGTCCGCCCGCACCTGCGCACCGCTCTCCTGCGCCAGGTACTGGAGGAACTCCCAGTCCGAGACGTTGGCCTGCGACAGCTGCTCGTGGACGACGGGGAACGCGTCGACCCGGCCGCAGCCGAGCCCGGCGCCCGCGGCGACCTGACGGACGATGTCCGCCGTCGACATGTTGCGGAACGCCTTCACCCGGCGCCCGCGCATCAGCCGGTGGGTGATGGCGGACGCCCGCACCACGGTGAACGAGCCGGTGGTGTCCACGTCCAGCTCCAGCGCCGTCACCTCGCCGGTGAACAGCCGCACCTGCGCGTTGCCCTGCACCGTCATCACGGAGACCCGCAGCCGGGTGCCGATGGTGACCCCGGTCGCGGAGAGGAAGGTGTGGTCCGCGTCGCGGAACATCAGCACGGCCGTGTCGGGCAGGCCCGTGCTCTCCTCGATGTCGCAGGAGACCAGCTGGGCCGCCCAGACCGGCGGCAGCGGGCCGGGCGCCTCGACGATCGGATCCGCGGCGAAGGAGCGGCCGCCGCGTGCCTCGGGAGTGGTCATGACCGCCCTCCTCGGGTGGGCTCGTCGATCCCCGGCACGATCAGTTCCACCCCGGGGACGAGCACCATCGGGTCGTCGATGTCGTTGGCCTCGGCGATGGTGCGCCAGGCCGTCGCGTCGCCGTACTCGCGCCAGGCGAGCAGCGGCAGGCTGTCGCCCGCGATCACCCGGTGGGTGCTGCGCGCCTCCATCGAGCCGGAGGTCGGGTTCTGGCCCGGCGTGTCGACACTGGCCTCGTCGATGGTGAACGAGCAGGTGGCCCGCAGCGGCTTGCCGTCGACGTCGAACAGCGAGTAGGTGACCTGAAGGCCGGTCAGCACGCCGTTGAACGACGTCGTCGACGACGTGCCCCAGTCCAGCCGGATCCACGGGCTCGCCGGCTTCTTGCGCGCCAGGCTGGCCGGGGTCGGCACACAGGCCGTCATCAGCTGCTCCACCGCCTTTTCCACGGAGTCGTCATGGGTCGCCGTCGCATCGAGGAACACCTCCATGGACAGCGAGCGGGGCCCGCTGCCGACGAACTCGGGCAGCGCGGACTCGGCGGCCATCCGGGACGGGGTGCGGCGCCACTCCGAGGACTTCCGCAGCACCAGGCTCGACGGGTTGAACTGAAGCGGGAGCCGCGCGATCACCCCGCCGGGCTGGGCGCCGACCGTCGCCGGCGGCTCCATGATGGCCAGTTGGGCCCGGGTGACACTCGCGGGGACGTCTGACATCCCGCACCTCCTTCCGTTCGTCGTCCGATGGATGGCCTGCGCCGGGTGCGGCGCGCCGTCACGATGACGGGCGCAGCCCGGCGTGGGCGATCTCCAGGGACTCCATCGCCGCCTGCGAGTTCGCCGGGTCGAACGACGGGCCCTGCCAGCGGACGGGCACGATGCCGAGCACCTGCCAGCTGACGATGGGGCTCAAGTCTGGCCGCAGGGCCACGATTTCACCGTTCTTGGGCTGGACCCGCCGCACGGTCTCGTCCAGCCAGCGGGCGATCTTGACGGTGTCCGCGGTGACCGCGCGGGTGAGCGTGATGTTCGACCAGGTGATCCGGCCCGGCAACTGCCAGGAGAAGCCGTTGTTACCGCCCTCGGCGTACTGGTGGATCTCGACCTCGGCGCCCAGCCCCGAGCACGTCGTGAACTCGCCCAGATCATTGCCGCCGATCGTGAGCTTGAAGAACACGCTCGTCGCGAAGATGTTGTCGGTCATTCCTGCCTCCGTCGCCCTGCCCGCCTGCCACCTGCCACTGCCCGTCTGCCCGCCGCGCCCCGAGCGCTCAGCGACGGCCGTCGTACGGCCGCCCGGCGCGCTCCCTCCCCCTGCGCAACTCCGCGCGCAGCAGCCGTCCGACGGGCTCGATCAGGCGCCGGGCCAGTTCGTCGAGGTCGGCCCCCGACGTGGGCCCGGTCGACGATCCGCCGCCCGGCTGAGCGGGCGGGGCCGCGGTCGGCGGCGGGGACGAGGCGGTGGTCTGGACGGTCACCGGAGTGCGGGCCGGTACGGCGGTCAACGGCACCCCGTGCAACCCCGCCTGCTCCGCCACCCGTTGCAGCACCCGGGCGGTATCCGTCGAAGGCCGCGCCGGCCCGGACGGCCCTGAGGACGAGCCCGCGCCGTCCCGGGACGGCGCGGTCCACGACCACGACCCGGTGCGCAGCGCCGACTCCCCACCCGCCCCCGGTCCGCCGAAGCCGCCCCCCGCGACGCCCGGCGCCCAGGCGCCACCGCCCGGCAGCGGCGGCGCCGCGGACGCGGGGACGGGAGGGCCGGCGGGTCCGGCGACCGGCAGCCGCTGGACCATCGCGGGGACCGCCGGGGACGCCGAGGCGCTCGGCGGGGCGCTCGGCGGGGTGAGTCGCACCAACGGCACGCTCGGAACACGGCCACCGGAGGGGGCAACGGACGCGGACGCAGGACGCCCCCCGCGAGCGGCGGGGACGGCGGGGACGGCGGGGGCTGCGGCAGGCGTCGACGCATCGGCGGAGAACACCGGTCGCACGGTCGGCTCGACCGGGCCGGGGGCGAGGGCAGAGCCGGCAGCAGCGGCAGCGGCAGGGCCCGCAGACACCGAGCGCTGCACGCTCGCAGCGCGCCCGGCACGGGAGGCGCCCACAGCCGCCGGGCCGGCATCGGCCACGACGACCGGGGGTGCTGGACGCTCCCCGCGCCGCACCCGACCGGCGGGAACCACGACAGGCACCGCAGCACCTCGCGGCTCCGCCGACCGGACACCCGGCTCGACAGAGCTCGGACCGCCGGAGACCGACCGCTGCACCGCCGGACCACGGCCGCCACGCTCCACAGCCACCGGCGGCACGGGAGTCTCCCCGCGCCGCACCCGCCCGGCCGGGGCGATGGCGGGCGCTACGGGCTGCCCGTCCGGCGCCTCCGGGCGAGATCCCCCGGCCGTCGTCGAACGCTGCACACCCGCCCGCCCCGCAGGAAGAGCGCCGCGCTCCGACCGGCGCGCATCCGCCTCCATCGGGCCAGTACCGGGGCCGGCAGCCACCGGACCGGAACCACCAGTCGCCGGACCCCGCACACCTGCCCGCCCCGAGGGGGCACCACCGCGCCCTGACAGCCGCGGCCCCTGCGCCGCCGAGCCGGCCGACGCCGACGAGCGCGCGTCCGCCTTCACCGGGCCGGCGCCGCCGGCCACCGAACGCTGCACGCTCGGACGCCTCACGGCAGCAGAACGCCCCACCGCGCCCGAGCCGGCAGAGTCCGCAGAGCTGCCGGACGCCGATCCCCGCGCACCCGCACGCGCCAGCACGGCACCCCGCGCACCCGGCACCGCCGGGCCGGTCCCTTCCGGGTCCGACGGGGATTCCGGGGACGCCGGGCGCGCAGCGTCGGGTCGGCTCGCCTGTGCCCGTCGGGGCAGGCGCAGGACGGCGGCGGCCCGGTGCCGCCAGCTCGCGGGTGCCGCCGGCTCCGGGAGGACCGGCGGCACCTGGGTGCGCGCGGGCGGCTCCTGCGGCCAGGCGGCCCTGACGACGGGCGGGGCGGGCGCGGGCGCCGGCGCTCGGCCGGACACCGGTGCGGGCGCCGTCGCCGGTGCGGCGAGCGTGGACGCCATGCGGCGCTCGCCGAGCAGGCCGAGCGTGCGGTGGCCCGGCCCGGCCGCCGGACGTGCGGCGGTGCCGCCGATCGGCGAGCGGGCCACGACCAGCGGGCCGGGCTCGCCCGGCGAAGCGGTCGGCCGCACGTCCCGGGCGCCAGCGGTACCACTGCTACCACCGCTGCGCCGGGCCCGGCGGGCCGCGTCCTGCGGTGCCGTCCCAGGGGGAGACTGCGGCCCGGCCGCGGGGCCGGGCTCGGTGGAGCCGCCCTGCCCGCTCGTGTCAGCGCTTCGCGTGCCGGGCGCAGCCGCACGCTGGACTGCCGTGGCGCCCGGCGCGGCGGCGGCCGTGTCTGTGGCACGAGGAGCGTGTTCCGGGCTCGGGGCCGCCGTGCTTCGGCCGGCCGACTGCGGCGGTGCGGAAGTGGCGGGGGTGGCGGGAGTCGCTGGGGTGTCGGGAGTCGCGGGGGCGCCGTGGCCCGGGGCCGTGGTCCGCCGGACGGGGCCGCGCCGGCCGTCGGCCGTACCGGCGGCCCGTGCTCCGGGTGCCGCGCCCGCCGTCGGCGGCAGCGCGGTCAGCGGCGCACCCAGGCCGCCGTGCGTGCGGGCGTTGGACGATTCGGGGCGCGCCTGTTCGGTACGCGCCTGTTCGGTGCGCGGCTGGGCGGCGCGCTGCGCGGAGGTCGGACTGCCGCCGGTCTGGACGGCGCGCTGTACGGGGGCGTCCCCGCGCCGTCCGGGCTCGGGGCGGGCAGGGCGAGCCGAGCGCGCCGGGTTGCCCGGTGCCGACGGTTCCGAGCCGTCCGACCCGCTCCCCGTCGGAGCAGTCGGCTGCGCGGGCGGGGAGACGATCGGCATCGGCCCGTGCCCGGCCCCGGGACCGGGCACGGGCCCCAGGCCTGACGCGCCGTCGGCGTTGAGCCGTGGCGAGGCGCTGGCGGGCAGCGAGGTCAGCGGGGCACCGAGCACGGGCCGGCCCGGTGCGGCGCCTCCCCTCGCGGCGCGCTGAACGGCATTGCCAGTGCTCGGGGTCGGGGCACCGGTCGGCCGCACCGGGTCCGGCTCGGAGGTCTCGGACGGCCGCGCAATGGCACCCGGCTCCGCGACGGGCGGAGCAACGTCGGCGGACTGCTCCACCGTCGTCGCGCTCGCGGGCCGTTCCACCAGTGCCACACCCTCGGCAGGCTCTACCGGCTTCGCGCCGTCAGCAGGCTCCATCGGCGCGACGGCAGCGGATCGTTCCACCGTCGTCGCGCTCGCGGCACGCTGCACCGCCCGGGGCGGGATCACGGCCACCGCGCGCGTCGGCAGCGACCGGGGGCGGGGTGCAGCGGTCAGCGGCTTCCCGACGCGGCGCGACGGGACCGGCCGGTCAGGCCCGGCCTGCCCGGCAAGCGGCACCTCGGAACCGTGAGCAGGGGTGGGGGCGGGCGCGGGGGCAGCCGGAGCGACACCGCCCTCGGCGGCCACTGCCCGTACGGGGAGCCGGCGCACCACGGCGCCGGACCTCTGCACCTGCCGCACCCGACCGAGCCCGCCCGTCGCACCCGGCCCGTCCCCCACCGAAGCCGCAGCCGAGGCCGGATCCGCAGCCTCCGACGGCGCCACCGCCGGTGCGGCGTACGGCAGCACGGGCCCGTCCGCCCCGGCGGAGCCCGCCGGGCCGAGGGGCCGTGCCACCGCCCGCAGGATGCCCGCCGGGGCGGACGGCAGGACCGCGTGTCCGAGTGCGCCGGTCAGCGAGGGGTTCTGCCAGGAGGCGAGCCGGGACCGGAACCGCAGGCCGTCGCTGACCCCGCCCGCCGCCCCCGCGAGGGTCGGGGTCAGGGGCGCGACCGCGCGCCAACCACCGTCCGGGGCGGGCGCGTCGGCCCGGGGCGCGGGAGCCGCGTCACCCGCGCCGCCCGCAGCACCCGAGGTACCCGGGGCACCCGAAACGCCCGCCTCGCCCGGACCGCCGGCCTTCCGGCGCCCGAGCCGGTCCCGAATCCCCATCCCGCGCTCACCCGCCTTCGTTGACGCGGGTGTTGATCCGCGCGATCTCCCGCACCCACGCGCGGCGTTCCTGGTGGGACAGGTCGAGGATGTCCTCCCGCTGCCAGTGGAAGTGGTAGGCGATGTACGCGACCTCCTCGTACAGCCGGGTGGTCGCGTACGTCACCATTCCCCCAGGCGCCCACCAGCGAGGTCGACTTCGAAGGCGCCGTCGCAGTGCGGGCAGGTCACCGCGGCGCGGGTGTGGCCCTCGCTGTTGATCCGCTGGTAGAAGTCCTGGAGGAACGCGACGTCGGTGGCGTACATCTGCTCGACAACGCCGGCGTGCACGTCGGTGACGGTGCCGAGCCGGGTGATCACGTGGCTGAGCAGCACGACGCTCAGGTACGCCGGGTTCTCCTTGACCCGCAGGTCGATCTGGGGCATGAGTTCGTCCCGCGCGGTGGCCAGGCGCATGGCGCCGTGCCGGTGCAGGGTGCCCTCGTCGTCCAGGTATCCGCGCGGGAGCTCGAACTCGAACTCCGTGTGCAGTCCGTGCCCCTGGGGGCCCCGCCCCCGCTGCGGCGCGGCGGCCTGCGGGGCCGGGGCCGCGGCGGGAGCGGGGGCGGCTGCCGGAGCCTGCTCCAGGAGTTCGTCGAGGCTGATCCGTCGTCTCATTCGACGGTGATCTCCTCGAACACGATGGTCACCGTCTCGGTCGCGGCGCTGGACTCACCGGCGGTGAGGGTGGGGCCCTCCCACCGGCTGGCCCAGGCGTTCATCAGCTGGATCCGCCGGAGCGTGGCGCCGGTGGTGTCCTTGACCTCGATGGTGAGGTTCTGGCGCGCGGTGTTGATCGCGCCGTTGTTGAGGGTCTCGTTGATCCACTTGGTGAACGCCCCGCTCTTGTCGAGCCCGCGGGTGATCGTCACCTCGCCCGGGAGCCGCGCGCCGGGCTGTTTGCGGACGATCAGCTTGCCCTGCTGGGTCACCTGCTTGTACTCGACGACGTCCTGGTCGACGGTCAGGTTGCTGATCTCCTTGACCGACTCGACGTTGTAGCCGCCGAGTTGGACGCCGAATATGTGTGTGGAGAGCGGATCGCCTTCAGCCATGACTTCCTGTCACCTTCCGGTCTGTGCTGGCCTGCTGGTCACTCGTTGACGAGGCTCGTGCTGTCCGAGAACTGGGACAGCCGGAACACCACGAACTCGGCGGGCTTCACCGGAGCGACCCCGATCTCGCACACCACCTGCCCGAGGTCGATGGACTCCTGCGGGTTGTTCTCACGGTCGCACTTGACGTAGAAGGCCTCCGCGGCCGTCGCACCGAACAGGGCGCCGCGCCGCCACTCCTCGGTCAGGAACGCCGTGATGTTGCGGCGGATGCTCGACCACAGCCGGTCGTCGTTGGGCTCGAACACCACCCACTGGGTCCCCAGGAGGATGGACTCCTCCAGGTAGTTGAAGAGCCGCCGCACGTTGAGGTAGCGCCACGCCGGGTCCGAGGAGAGGGTCCGGGCGCCCCAGATCCGGATGCCGCGCCCGGGGAAGGCCCGCACGCAGTTGACGCCGATCGGGTTCAGCAGGTCCTGCTCGCCCTTGCTGAGGCGGATCTCCAGGTCCACCGCGCCGCGGATGACCTCGTTGGCCGGCGCCTTGTGCACGCCGCGCTCGGCGTCGCTGCGCGCCCACACGCCGGCGGCGTGCCCGCTCGGGGGGACCATCGTGTTGCGGCCGGTCGCCGGGTCGAACACCTTGATCCACGGGTAGTACAGGGCCGCGTAGCGGGAGTCGAAGCCCGCCTCGTTGTTGCGCCAGTTGCGCACCTGCTGGGCGCTCAGCCCGGGCGGGGAGTCCAGGACGGCGATCCGGTCGCCCATCTGCTCGCAGTGCGACATCACCGCGAGCTGGACGGTCCGCACGCCCTCGGCGTCGATGTCGCCGCGCTGGTAGGCGCTCATCAGGTCGGGCACCGCGACCATGGTGATCTCGTCGATCGCCTCCAGGCCGGAGAACCCGGTGCGGGCCGAGGCGTCGCCGATGTACTCGGCGGGGCTGAGCCGGGTCGTGGCGGCGGGGGCGACCGGCCCGGGCGCGGGGGCGGCCGCGAGGGCGAGCGTCTGGCGCTCCGGGCGGCTCGGCGCGGTGCCCGGCTGCTCGCTGACCGCGACGAGCTTGGACTCGCGCAGCTGGGTGACGACGTAGCCCTTGGTGTTCTTGCGGGTCGAGACGTCGTACGTCTCGGCGACCTCGGTGCCCTTGCGGACCACCAGCCGGAACCGGTCGTCGGGGACGTTCTCGCCCTCGACGTCGGCGATCTCGACGGTCAGGTCGGCGCCCGCACCGGGCAGGGCCGTGAACAGGAAGCCGGCGTGGGCGGTGGGCGCGGGCGCCGATCGGGCGACCGGCGGCCAGCCGCCGGCCGTCTCGCCGGCGGGCTCGCCGATCCGCACGACGTAGACGGCGCCGCCGCCGTTGGCGAAGAAGCCGTAGACGGCGTGGGGCAGGTAGGTGCCTTCGGAGAAGCCGCCGAACTGCTGGACGTACTGGTCCCAGTTGGTCACCAGGGTGGGCTCGTGGAAGGGGCCGGTCTGGGCGAAGCCGACGAGGGCGGCGACGGCAGTGCCGACACCCTCGATCGGCCGGGCACCGGACTGGACCTCCTCCACGTACACGCCCGGGGTGAGGTACGACGGCATGCTCGCTCCTTCGGGGGTGGCCGATCAATCGCCACCGAGTCTGCTGCCGGACCGCCACCCGCGACATGTCCCCAGGTCCCGGACCAGGGGCAGAGCCGCTGCCCCGGCGGGCACCCCGGCAGGGCCTCACCGGTCGTCAGTCGGTCGCCGGCCGACCGCCGCCCGGTGCCCGCCCGGCCGCGCGCTCAGGCCCGCCCGGTGCCCCCGGAGGCACGCGACCACGGCCCGAACTCGCTCTCCAGGACCAGCCGGCCGAGCTTGCGGTACTCCCGCTCGACCGCGAACACCAGCTCCGCCATGCCCAGCGGGCGGCCCGTCTCGGCGGCCAGGTAGGCCGCGGTCACCGCGCAGGCCCGGATGGAGCCGCCGGCGAGCTCGAAGTGCCGTGCGCAGAACGCCAGGTCGAGGTCGTCGCCGCGGGGGATCCGCGGGCCCAGGCAGCGCTCCCACAGGGCGTGCCGCTGTTCCTCGTCCGGCACCGGGAACTCCGCGATGACGTCCAGCCGCCGGGTGAACGCCTCGTCGAGGTTGGCGCGCAGGTTGGTCGTCAGCACGGCGATCCCGTCGAAGGACTCCATCCGCTGCAACAGGTACGCCGACTCCACGTTGGCGTGGCGGTCGTGGGCGTCCTTGACCTGCGACCGCTTGCCGAAGATCGCGTCGGCCTCGTCGAACAACAGGACGGCGTTCACGTGCGAGGCCTCGGTGAAGATCCGCTCCAGGTTCTTCTCCGTCTCGCCGATGTACTTGTCCACGACGGTGGACAGGTCCACGACGTACAGCTCCATGCCGAGTTCGGCGGCGACCACCTCGGCCGACATGGTCTTGCCGGTGCCGGACTCCCCCGCGAACAGTGCGATCACCCCGCGTCCGCGCCCTCCGCCCGGCCGCATCCGCCACTGGCCGAGCACCTGGTCGCGGTGCCTGGCGCGCAGCGCGAGTTCGTGCAGCTGGCGCGCGGTGGGCTCGGGCAGCACCAGGTCGTCCCACCCGACGGCGGGCTCGATCCGGCGGGCGAGGCGGGCGAGCCCCGCCCCGTTCTGCGCCCGTACGGCGGCCCGCAGGTCGTCGGCGGTCACCGGGCGGTGTTCGGCGGCGGCCGTCCTGGTGGCGACCCCGGCGGCCCTGGCCACCTGGTCCTCGTCCAGCTGGTACGGGGCGACGGCCTCGGCCAGCTCGGGGCCGAGCACACCCTCGTACAGCCCTTCCGGTTCACCCGAAGGCTCACCCGCAGGCACACCCGAAGCCCCGCCCAGCGCGTGCGCCCAGCGTTCGGCGCGCTGCGCCGGGTCCAGCGGCGGGGCCACGAGCACCACCGGGCTCTCCTGCGCCCACGTCGGGTCCCACGGGCGCGACCCGTGCACGAGCAGTGGCACCTCGGCGAGTTCCGCGCACAGCTCGCGCAACAGCCCGGCCCGCTCCGGGCGTTCGGGTTCGAGCCGCTCCAGCGGGCCCAGCACCACACCGCTGCCGCTCAGCCGCGCCTCCCGGGCGAGCGCCCGGACCACGGCCTCAGGGGGGCGGGCGGCGAGCGCGGTGACGTCGACGACCAGGGCCCGGCGGCCGAGGCCCGCGAGGGCGTCGACCGCGAGCCGCCCGGCGTTGCCGCCCCGGTCCAGCAGGTGCACCAGTCCGCCGCCGTTGGCCACGGTGGCGCGCAGCCGGCGCGCGGCCTGCGGCGGGGTACCGGCGCCGGACCGGCCGACGTGGACCAGCCCGCGCAGCGCGCCGTCGGGTTCGTCCGAGCCGAGCAGATGGGCCGTCACCCGGTCGGGCAGGCGCAGGCCCCGGGAGAGCAGCGGGCGCTCCGGTTCGGTGATCTCCAGCAGGCCGCCGGCGATCAGCGGGGCCTGGGCGGTGAAGCGGAACCGGCCGGCGCCCGCCCCGGACCGCCCGCACAGTTCGAGCGCGAGCCCGATGGTCGGCCGGCGCAGGGTCAGGTCGTCGTTGAGGTACCCGTAGAGCCGTTCGAAGCGGGTGTCGAGGTCGGGGGCGAGTGCCACCAGCAGGAGTTCGAGGTCCAGCGGGAGCAGTCCGAAGCCGTCGACGAGCCGTTCGGTCCTCGATCCGGGCGGTGGCGGGGGCGGTTCCCCGAGGTCGGTGCCGGCCCGGCCCGTCGCGGCGGGCGCCGCGAGGATCCGTTCCGCCGCCTCCGGGGTGAGGTACTGGCCCCGGTACGGGTCGTCCGGGTCCGGGTCGTCGGCCCTGCGCTCGCGGACGGCGGCCCGGATCCGCTGTTCGAGGCGGCTCAGCCGCTCCCACAGGTCGTCCAGGTCGGCGGCGGGCCCGCTGGTGGCCGCCGGTTCCAGGTCGAGGGTCATCGCGGCGCACCGCCGCGCCGTCTGCGGCCCGGCGGCAGCCGGCGTTCCCGGGGCGCGGCGAAGCCGTCCGCGCCGGGGTCCGTGCCGCCCTCGTAGCGCAGCCGGCGGCCCGGGTCGGCCGGGTCGGCTGTGGCCTCCGGGGCGTCCTCGTCGCTCTCGCCGCCCTCGCCGTCCTTGCCGCTCTTGTCGACGGCGCGCAGCACGAGCCCGTCGGTGACCGGGGGCCCCGCCGGGGCACGCTGGCCGGACAGCGGGGCGAGCACCCTGAGGTCGATCGAGGGTTTCAGCTCGCCGCCGAGGGCCGACCACACGTCGGACACCGACGGCATGCCCTCGCCGCGCCCGGCGGTCTCCAGCCCGACGGTGAGCCCGAGTTCGGCGAGCGTGCCGGTGAGCAGGCGGGCGGGCAGCGCGTCGGTGGCCGTCAGGCAGCGGAGCACCTCCGACAGCAGCCGGTGCTCGTCCTGGGCCCGGTTGGTCCACGCCGTCACCAGGTAGGCCAGTTCGAACCAGCGCGGCGCGCTGCGCCAGGCCACGACCACGCCGTCGGCATCGTGCTGCTCGGCGGCGCCGGCCTGGCGGCGGGACACGTCCTCGCGGATGCCGTAGAGGAAGACGCTGACGGTGGGGGCGTTGCGCCGGGCGGCCCAGTCCCGGGTCGGCGAGTCGAAGACCAGCTCGATCCCGCGTTCCTGGAGGCCGCTCTCGACGAGCAGGAGGCGCAGCGCCTCGTCGACTTCGTGGATCACCGCCGCTGCACCTCCCCCGGCGGGCCGACGCTGCCGACCACCACGAGGAAGGGGGTGGTCACCGGGGAGAAGCCGGGGCCGCTCGCGGTGATGGTCCGGGGGCCGGTCTCGTCCTTGGCGAGGATGAGCAGCTGGCCCGCGAAGGTGCCGTCGGCCTTGGGGACGGTGGGCGCCGCGGCGGCGGTGATGCCGGGCGTCCAGGTGAGGGTCACCGGGCTGCCGGGCGGGAAGTCCACGCCGCGGACGGAGGTCACGAAGCCGGGCTTGCCGATCGGCGGCACCGCGACGATGCGGGGCTGCAGGATGCGCAGCGGGGTCCGCGCGACGTGGTCGCCCGGGGTGGCGTCCGTGCCGGTGGTGGTCAGGACGGAGGTGATGGTGGTGTCCAGGGTCGCCTCGGGGGCGAGCACCACCTGGACGACGGCGCTGCCGCCCGGGGGCAGGTCGGCCACGTCGCAGACGCCGCCGGTGCAGCCGGGGGGCATCGGCCCGGTGGGGACGCCGGCGGGCAGGCCGAGCGAGACGCGCAGTCCGGTGGCGAGGGCCTGGCCGTCGTTGCGCACGGTGTAGGTGACGGTGACCTTGCCTCCGACGTATCCGGGGTTCGGCTGGGCGCCGACCGTCACGGCCGGTCCGGCCTTCGGCGCGGGCGGCGCCGGCTGCGGTGCGGGGGCGGGGGCAGGGGCGGGCGGCGGTGGCGGGGCCGGCGGTGAGGAGACGGGCGGTGTCAGGGTCGGAGTCGGGGTCGAGGTCTGGGTCGGGGTCGGCGAGGGCGAGGCGGTCGGGGTCGGAGACGGGCTCGGGGACGGCGACGCGGCCTGGACGGGTACCACCGTCTGCGCGATGTTGTCCTCGGGCTTCGGGTCGACCACCGCCCCGGTGACCCACCAGCCGAACCGCTGGTCGCCGGCCACCGTCCCGACGACGGTGGCGGTCACCTGGACGACCGCGCCCGGGGCCAGGGTGCCGAGTTCGCACCGGAGGGCGTCGGCGGCGCAGGTGCCGGCCGTGGCCTTGAGCCCGGTGAGCCGGGCGCCCGTCGGCACCGACGCGGTGAGCGCGGTGCCGGGCGAGGGCGCCGGGCCGTGGTTGGTGACGGTGATGGCCACCGTGGTGGAGTCCCCGATCTGCATCGGGATGGTGGCGGCCGGCGCGCTCAGCGACAGGTCGACGGACTGCTGGACGCTCGGCTCCTTCTGCCGCCCCGGCAGCCTGGAGTTGACGGAGGTGAGCCGACCGGTCGCGAAGTCGTAGCTCTGCAGCGCCTCCGGCGAGTTCGCCGGCAGGGCCCGGCGGGAGGTCAGCACCAGTTGCCCGCCGTCCGCCGTCCAGGCGACGTCGCGGGGCTGGAACGGGCCGGTGGCGGAGGTGTCCGGCAGCGGGCGGCGGCAGGCGTTCCGGTCCTGGCTCAGTCCGGCGGGCAGGATCACCGTGCAGCCGTCGCCGGTCGCCGAGCTGACGAGGACTCCGTTCTGCTGGTTGAGCCCGCCGTCGCCGGTCTTGCGGTTGAAGGCGACGCGCCGGCCGTCGGGCGAGAACGCGGGGCTGTCGTCGATGACGTCGCAGGCGCCCGGGCAGGCCCTGCGGCTGAGGTCGGTGGGCCGGTCGAGGGCGTTGGCGGGCACGGTCCACACGTGCTTGTTGCCGCCGTTGCCGTTGATGACCTCGGTCCTGGTGTAGATGATCAGTTTGCCGTCCGGGGACCAGGAGGGTTGGGCCAGGGAGGCGGCCGGCTGGTTGTCGGTCGGTTCGACGGTGCCGACGATCGCTCCGGTCGACACGTCCGCGATCAGCACCCGTCCGGGGCCGGCGGCCGTCCCGACGCCGCCGGGCGAGGTCCTGGTGAAGGCCATCAGGCGGCCGTCGGGCGAGAGCTCCGGGTCGGTGTCCCAGTCCTTCGGCCCGCGCCCGGCGAGGTTCATCGGCTTCGGGTCGGAGCCGTCGGCGCCGGTCTGCCAGATCCGTTCGATCCGGCCGGCGGGCGAGTCCTCGAAGCGGGTCAGCACGATCCGCCGGCCGTCCGGTGTGTAGGTCTGCCGTTCGAACCACGGGTCGTAGCCGGGGCGGGGGTTGAACAGGGGGTCGGCCGCGGGGTCGGTGTTGGTGTCGGCGGCCGGGTCCTCCCGGAGCACGCTGACGCCCAGGTCGCGCGGGTCCGCTCCGTCGGGGCGGATGTCCGACAGGTCGGCCACGTCGGGGGTATCGGCGCTGTTGCGGTCCACGACGGGCCCGCCGCCCTTCTGGGGGCCGAGCCAGACCGGTGTGCGGACGGCGCGGTCCTCGCTCGCCACCAGTTCGGCTCCGCCGCAGAAGCAGGTCAGGGCGCGGTACACGTTCTCGTACGGCGTCGGGTCGGCGTTGAGCCGGTTGGGGCTGAGGAAGAGCACGCCGCTGCCGTCGGGCAGCCAACCGGCGGACCTGGTCCGCCAGTCGCCGCCGATGCCGGGGAAGAACGCCCGGTCGTTGGTGCCCTCGGGCGAGATCACCCGCAGCTGCGGCCCGGTCTGGCCGGCCTGGTCCCAGGTGTAGACGATCTGGTCGCGGAGGTCGGGCGCGTCCACCGGGTTCCACGCCGGTTCGACGGCGTTGCCGGCGGTCACCGCGGTGATCCGCCGCGCCGCGCCGCCGGCCAGCGGCATGACGTAGACCTGGGTGTGCGCCGGGTCCACGTCGCAGGTGTACGCGACCCACTTGCCGTCGGGCGAGACCGTCGGGTGCGCCTCGGAGTCCGCGGTGTCGGTCAGCCTGCGCAGGCCGGTGCCGTCGGTGTTGACCACCCAGAGGTCCCGCTGGGTCTGCCCGTTGCGTCCGCCGGGCTCCACCGCGTCGAACACGACGGTCCTGCCGTCCGGGGCGAGCGTCGGCTCCGCGGTGTCCATGCCGGTGGTGAGCCGGCGCACCGCGCCCGACGCCTCGCGCAGGTAGACCTGGGGCAGCGGGCCGTCCCGCAGGCTGGTGAACACCAACTGGTCTCCGCGCGCGGAGGGTTCGGTGTCGAAGTGGACGGGGCCGGGCCCGAACAGCGACGCGCTCGACGTCGGCCCGGTCAGCCGCGCCAGGCTGCGGTGGCCGGTGCCGGCGTAGACGATCCGTCCGCTCTCCTCCGCGGCCCCGGCGGCCACCGGGGCGGCGCCTCTCCCGTCGCCGTCGGAGTTCGCGGTGCCCAGCGTCACCACGGCCACGGCCAGGGACAGCAACATCGCGACGGCGGCTCGCGCCGAGCGCCGCAGGGGGCGGGGAGTGCCGGTGGCGCCGATCACGCTCAACCTCACAGACCGAGAAGGCGGTACGTCCGGCAGTCTCCCCGGCCCGGGCGCGCGGGCGACAGGCCCCTGGCACCCGAGCCGGGGGTAGCGACCGGTGCCCCTGAGGGCAATCCGGCGCCGACGCTCCGGCGGCGTCCTCAGATGAGGCCGTGGCGCATCGCGTACCCGACGGCGTGGGCGCGGTTGCGCAGTCCCAGCCGGGTGGTGATCTCGTGCAGCACGTTCTTGACCGTGCGTTCGGAGTACGAGGTCTCGGCCGCTATCTCACTGGTGTCGAGGCCGTCGGCGACCAGCCGGAGCATCTCCGCCTCGCGCGCGGTCAGGGTCGACAGGGTCAGGCCGCGCGGGTCGAGCATGGTGCGCTGGAGGCTGCCGACCCGGTCGAGCAGCTTGCCGAGGAGGTCCCCGGGCATGACGCCCTCGCCGTTGGCCAGGGCGGTGATGAGGTGGACGAGCCGGTCCTGGTCGGCGTCCGAGCGGCGCAGCACGGCGCCGACGCCGCATTCGATGATGGTCTGCAGGCCGCCGGCCTCGAAGTGGCCCACGACCAGCCCGGTCCGGCTCTGCGTGTTGAGGCGGAGCCGGCGCAGCCGGTCGGTCACGGCGTCGTTCAGCCCGTCGACCACCATCAGGGAGACCTGGGCGCGCGCGACGTCGCCTTCGGCGAGCAGTTCCACCTCCGGCCGCTGCCTCAGCTGCTGGACGACGCCCGTGTGCAGGATGATGTCCTCCGCGTACACCGCCACCTGGACCCGGCCCGGCTTCACGTTCACGCGCACCGTGGCGGGTTCGGCCGATCCACGCGGTCGGGCCTGGACGGACCTGGTCGCCCCGACGGCCTCATGGGTGGTGGTTTCGATCATCGTCATCCAACTGTTCCGTTCTGCTTCGTCTGCGTCACCGGACGCATGGTGAGGACGGCCGGGCGCCATGTCATGGGGCCGGCCGCGGGTGTTGCCGGGGGGGCGGGGTGGGGAGCGTTGGCTGGGGGCGGGGCATCGGCCCCGGGCAGGGCCCGGTTGTTCCCGCGGGCAAGGGGTGTGCCCGCGGCTTGCCCGCGGGGCTCTCTCCTGGGGGTGTCCTCCGGTCCTACCGTCACGGCATGACCGCATCCGCCGAACTCGGCCTTCCCGCGCTGACGGTGTCGCCCGGAGACGTGGCCACGACGACCCTGACGGTACGCAACGACACCGATATCGTTGAGGCGTACTCGCTGGAGGTGGTCGGGGCCTGCGCTTCGTGGACGACGGTCGAGCCGGCCCGTCTCTCGCTCTTCCCGGGGACGTCCGAGACGGTGACGATTCGGCTCGCCCCGGCCCGCTCGCACGAGGTGCGGGCGGGTGAGTTCCCGCTCGGCATCCGGGTGTTGCCCGCCGAGCGCCCCGAACTGGTGACCGTGCCGGAGACGACCGTCACCGTGACGCCGTTCCGGGAGCTGCGCGCCGCGCTCGCTCCCCGGCGCCGCCGGGGCTGGCTCCGCGCCCGCTACCGGACGTCGGTGCGCAACCTCGGGAACACGGCGGCCGTCGTGACGTTCGCCCCGGCGCAGCCCGGCGAGGACGTGCGCTTCGGGTTCGCCCCGGAGCGGCTGCGACTCGCACCGGGCGAGTCCGCCGAGACCCGGCTGCGGGTGCGCGCGCGCAAGTTGATCTGGTTCGGCAAGCCGGCCACCTGGCCCTTCGAGGTCACCGTCGGCCAGGAGGGCGAGGCCGCCAAGCCGGACGGCCCGCAGCCGGCCGAGCGGCAGCACGTGCTGGAGGGCGAGTTCGTCCAGCACGCGCTGCTGCCCAAGTGGCTGCTCGCGCTCATCGCGGCGCTGATCGCGCTGGTGCTGGCCTGGCTCACGCTGGTCCGGCCGGCGGTGCGCAGTTCCGCGAAGCAGGCCGCCGACAAGGCCGTCGAGCAGAAGGCCGCCTCGTTCACCCCGGCCCCCGTCGCGGCCCCGCCGGCCCCGGTCCCCGGGGCGACGCCGAGCGGTCAGGGGCAGCAGGGCGGCGCTGCGGGCGGCGGCTCCGGCGGTGGTTCGGGCGGCGGCTCCGGCCGCTCGGTCCCGGGGACGGAGCAGCAGTTCTCCACGACGGTCGACGTGGCCACCAACACCGGCGGCTCCGCGGTGGGCGCCTACCGGGTGGACCACGGCAAGGTCTTCCGCATCACCGACATCGTCGCCGCCAACTTCCAGGGCGACCAGGGGCTGTTGACCATCAAGTTCGGCGAGCAGACGATCACGACCATCGCCTTGGAGACCTTCCGTAACCAGGACTATCACTGGGTGACTCCCATCGAGGTCCCCGAGGACCAGACGGTGACGGCGAGCGTGGTCTGCCAGCAGCCGGGTACACCCGCCTCGGGGAAGCAGGCCACCCAGTGCCACGAACTGCTGAACGTCAGTGGGCAGTTGAGCGATATCAAGCGCTGAAACCGCACCTCTCCCTCACTTCTCTTTCACACCATGCACCTGTCAATGGAGTGCGACATTACCGGCGGGTTCAGTAGTCGTTTCTAACACCAACCCGGCCTTGATGGGACAGAGAGTGACGTGAGTGACACCCGCCCGGAAGCCCGGCGGACGCCTTAGGGCCCGCCAGGACCGGGCATCCGCCCGAACGGGCAAGCGGAGCGGCCCGTTCGTACAGTGGATCCTGCCCTTTCGCCCATGCCTGACACCTCGTCAATCATGCTGCCCGAAAGCCGGATCGCCAACCGGTCGGTCGGTCAGAAACGGGCGAACAGCCCGTCCGGGTGCCGGTCGACGGCCGTCGGCCCAGCCGGGGGCACCGACTGGCTGTAGCGCTCGGTGAGCGACCGCAGTTCGATCACCGGCCGGTCGCCGTCCCGGTTCCGGTCCCGGCCCCGTCCGCCGGCATCGCCCACGTCCGGTGGGCCCGGGTCCGGTGGGCCCGGGTCCGGTGGGCCCGGGTCCGGTGGGCCCGGGTCCGGTGGGCCCGGGTCAGCCCTTGACCACGCCCAGCGGCACCAGGCGGGCGACCGGCCGGGCCAGCCCGGCGGCCTCGGTGGCCGCGGCCACCGCGTCGACGTCCTTGTACGCCTGGGGAGTCTCCTCCGCCAGCGCCCGCCAGGAGGCCGGCCGCACCGCGATGCCGCGCGCCTCCAGTTCGCCGCGCAACTGCTCGCCGCGCACCGTCCGCAGCGCCTGGTGGCGGCTCCACACCCGCCCGGCCCCGTGGCAGGCGGAGCCGAAGGCCTCGTTGCCGGGCAGCCCGACCATGACGTACGAGGCGGTGCCCATCGTCCCCGGCACCAGCACCGGCTGTCCGGCCTGCAGGAGGTCGGCGGGCAGGCCGGGGTCGCCGGGCGGCAGCGCCCTGGTGGCGCCCTTGCGGTGGACGCACAGCCGCCGCGGCACGCCGTCCACGTCGTGGGTCTCCAGCTTGGCGAGGTTGTGCGACACGTCGTACACCAGCTCCAGGCCGACCCCGAGGGCGGTGGCGAAGGCGCGGCGGGCCGCCTCGGAGAGCAGCTGCCGGTTGGCCCGCCCGTAGTTCGCCGCGGCGACCATGGCGCCCAGGTAGGCGCGGCCGCGCGGCGAGTCGACCGGGGTGCAGGCGAGCTGGCGGTCGGGGAGCTCGATCCGCTGGCGCTGCAGGTCGCGGTCCATGGCGTGGACGTGGTCGGTGCAGATCTGGTGGCCGAGGCCGCGCGAGCCGCAGTGGATCATGACGCACACCTGGCCGGGCCGAAGTCCGAACGCCGCCGCCGTCTCCGGGTCGTCCACCCGGTCGACGGCCTGGACCTCCAGGAAGTGGTTGGCCGAGCCGAGGCTGCCGACCTGCTGCAGGCCGCGCTCGACGGCCCGGGTGCTGACCTCGCCCGGGGCCGCGCCGCCCAGGACGCCGCCGTCCTCGCAGCGCTCCAGGTCGCGCGGCACCCCGTGGCCGTGCTCGACGGCGTAGCGGGCGCCGCCGAGCAGCAGGTCGTCCAGTTCCTCCGGTCCGGACAGCCGCCACAGGCCGCCCCGGCCGAGGCCGCGCGGCACGGTGCGGTCGAGCAGGTCCATCAGGCGGGTGATCCGCTCGGGGTCGAGTTCGTCGCGGTCGACGCCCGCGCCCAGCAGCCGGACCCCGCAGGAGATGTCGAAGCCGACTCCGCCGGGCGAGATCACCCCGCCCTGGTCGACGTCGGTCGCGGCCACCCCGCCGATCGGGAAGCCGTAGCCCCAGTGCACGTCGGGCATCGCGAAGGAGGCGCGGACGATGCCGGGCAGGGCCGCCACGTTGGCCACCTGCTCCAGCGCCTTGTCCCCGGCGGCCTGCGGCAGCAGCGCGCGGCTGGCGAAGACCACGCCCGGCACGCGCATCGGCGGGCGCGGTTCGATCCGCCAGCGGCAGCGGCCCGCCTCGACCAGTGCGATCTCCACTTCGCTCACCCCGTTCCGTGCCCGCTCCGTGCCCGCTCCGTGCCCGTTCCGCGTTCCGTGCCCGGTCCGGGCCCGACCCGCTCGGTGTCGCCCCCGGCCCGCCCAGACGTACCCGGCCCGCTCAGACGTCCACCGTCACCCGGCAGGTCCAGCCGTCCGGGCCGGCGCGCAGGTCCAGGCCGTGCAGCGAGACGGCCTTCGGCACGGCGCCGACCAGGGCCGCGGTGGCGGCGTCCGCCATCCGGAAGCGGACCTCGACCGTCCGGGCGCCGTCCAGACCGCGGATCGGGCCGAGCGCCAGCCCGGCGGGGAGTTCGCCGTCGGCGTCCATCCGGTAGACGACCTCCTCCAGGACGCCCGCGAGCAGGTCCGCGTCGCTCGCCGCGAGGACGGTGCAGCCGCGCTCGCCGACGATCCGCGCGCCGGAGAGGTCCGCGAAACCGCCCACGACGGCGTGCACCAGCTCGCCGATGCAGCCCTCGACCGTCGGCGCCCAGGCCTCCACCCGCAGGTCCGCCGTGTGCGGCACGGTCCGGTGGCCGCTGCCGGCACGCCCCGCGGGTCCGCGACCGTCCACGAACTACGCCTCCCGCCCCCGTTGACGTTTCCCCCTCCAGCCTCGTCCCGCGGGGCACCCGGAGGCAACCCGGGCCGGACCCTAATCGCGGACCGAGGCGAGGTAGGCGGCGGTCAGGTCGGGGGTGGCCAGCCAGGCGGCGTGGTCGCTCGGCTCCGCGTAGGTGTTGGCGAGCCGGCGGGCGACCGTCTCGTGCTCGGCGGCAGCCGCGAACACGCCCTGCACGTGGTCCGGCACGGTGAGCATCGCGGCGGTGAACTCGACCGCGTGCCGGGCGTGTTGCCGCCAGAAGCGCTCTGCGGTGCGGCACATCCAGTCCGCGGTGTAGGGGGCCTCGCCGTGCTCGACGATCGCCCGCAGGTACGCCTGTGCCGCCCGCGCGGCGCTGTTGGCGCCCTGGCCGGCGATCGGGTCGTTCACCACCACCGCGTCGCCGAGGCCGAGCACGTGGACGGCGTCGACGCCGGTGCCCAGCTCCGCCACCGGCCGCCGCACCACCGGGGTGACGGCGCCGGACAGTCCGGCCCCGGCATCGGTCGGCTCGGCGTCCGCCCACAGCTCCGCCTCCCACGGCAGGTACTCGCGCAACAGGGCGCGCATCCGGGCGAGTTGGGCGTCGGGCGCCGGGGCGTCGCGGAACGCGTCCAGCGGCCCGCCGGGCAGCGCCTCCCACAGCAGGATCGCGCACGGGCCGGAGAGGGTCAGGGCCGGTTGCAGGTACAGCTCGCCCAGACCGGGCAGCGCGTGCATCCGCGCCCGCGGCTCGGTGGCCGGATCCGGCGAGCCCACCCCGTGGACGTACAGGCAGGACAGCGCCCGCTGCGGCCGGTCGAACGGCGAGCGGGCGGCGTCGCGTTCGAAGATCCCGGCCAGTTCGCCGCGCCCGGCCGCGACCACCGTCAGCTCGTGCCGGCGGGCGAGCTCGCGCAGGCCGTCCCGGTCCAGCGAGCGGTACTCGACCCGGCCGCCGCGCTCCTCCAGCAGTTCCAGCCAGCGCGCCAGTTTCAGCCGCTGGTCCACCGACTGGGCGGGCTCGTCGAGCGTCATGGTGAACTCCAGCGCCCGCACCCCGGGCGGCACGGCGAGCACCGACCGGACGGCGCGGACCGCCGGCGCCTCGCCCGCCCACAGGTCCAGCCCGGCCGCCGCCTCGGTCCGCAGCGCCGGTCCGAACATCGCCTGGGTGGACAGCACCCGCCCGCCGCACACCTGCTCGGGGGTGCGCTCGGCGACCAGCGTCACCCGGTAGCCGGCCGCCACCAGCCCCAGCGCGAGCTGCAGGCCGGCCTGGCCCGCTCCGACGACGGCGATCCGGCGCATGGCGGCCTCCAGGGTGGGTGGTCTCGGCTGACGGTGCCGCCGGCGGCTCGGCTGACGGCCCGTCACGCAGGCACAGTAGCCGAGCCGCCGGGGCACGTCACCGGGGCCTCACCGGCACCGGCCACGCCCCGGCGCGGCCAGCTCAGCCGCGCAGGTGCGCGGTGAGCACCTCGACCACGGCCGCGGTCTGGTCCGCCACGTAGAAGTGCCCGCCGGGGAAGACCCGCAGGTCGAAACCGCCGGTGGTGTGCCGGTCCCACTGGGCGGCCTGGTCGACGGTGGCGTTCTGGTCGGTCTCCCCCACCAGCGCGGTGATCGGCTGCGGCACGGTCGCCTCCGGCGCGCAGCGGTACGTCTCGATGGCGGTGTAGTCGGCCCGCAGCGCCGGCAGGATCAGCTCGCGCAGCGCCGGGATGGTGAGGATCCGCTCGTCCGTCCCGCCGAGGCGCACGATCGTGTCGAGCAGCCCGTCGTCCGGCAGCCGGTAGACGGCGGTCTCCCGGGGCAGCGAGGGCGCGCGGCCCGCCGAGACGAACAGCCGCTCGGGCCCCGGGAGACCGTCGCGGGCGAAGCATCGGGCGGTCTCGAAGGCGACGGCCGCGCCCATGCTGTGCCCGAAGAAGGTCAGCGGCCGGTCCGTCCAGTCGCGCAGCTCCCGGTAGAGCTGCTCGGCGAGCTCCAGCACCGAGTCGATCGCCGGTTCGGCGAAGCGGTTCTGACGACCCGGGTACTGGACGGTGAGCACGTCGGCGTAGGGCGCGAGCGCGTTGGCGTACTCCATGTAGTAGCTGGCGGAGCCGCCCGCGTGGGGGAAGATCACGATCCGGGCGGGGGCGGAGTCGGACGGACTGAAGCGGCGGAACCACGGGTTGTCGACGGCGGCACTGCTGGACATGCGGATGCTGACCTCTCTCCGTGACGAACTCTGCTGCGCCCAGTCTCGCAGGGCCCCGCCCGGCGCGGGTCCGAAACCCGGCGGTTCGACGATCTTGAGGCCCGACGACGGTGACGGCGATCTGTCAGCGATCTGCCGGTCAGGCCTGTGATCGTGGGGCTGTCGGCGCGGCCACGGTCTCGAATCGCGGGTGGCCCGGCAGCCCCGAATACGCCAGGAGGCCATCAGCATGTCGTCCACAACCCGCAACCGGCCGTGGGACGTTCACCGGCCGCCGTCCGCCGCCGGCAGGAGCGTCCTGGTCACCGGGGGCAACGCCGGTATCGGCTACTTCGTCGCCGAGCAGCTCGCCGGGGCGGGCGCCGTGGTCGTGCTCGGCAGCCGGGACGCCGGTCGGGCCGGGGCCGCCATGGCGTCGATCCGCTCCCGAGTCCCCGGCGCCGTGGTGCGCCACCTCCCGCTGGACCTCGCCGACCTGCCCTCCCTGCGGGCCGCCGTGGACGGGCTCGCCCTCGACCACCTCGACGCGGTCGTCCACAACGCCGGGGTCGCGCTGGACGATCCGCCACGCCGGGAGACCGGCGCCGGGCACGAGCTGATGTTCGCGACCAACCACCTCGGGCACGTCGCGCTCACCCGCTGGCTGGCCCCCCTGCTCGCGGCCGCACCGGCGGGCCGCATCGTGACGGTCGGCAGCTTCGCGGCCCGCTCGGAGCGACTGGACCTCGACGACCTCCAGTCGGCCGTGGACTACCGGCCCAAACGCGCCTACGGCCGCTCGAAACTGGCGCAGATGACCTTCGGCCTCGAACTCGACCGACGCCTCCGCGCCGCCGGCAGCACCGTGCTCAGCCTGCTGGCGCACCCCGGCGGCGCACTCGACTCGCTCACCCCGCCCCGCCCGCCGGTCCACACGCGGACCGTCGGCGAAGGGCTGCGCGGCCTGCCGGCCGGGCTCCTCCTCCAGGGCAAGGACCACGGCGCGTGGCCGATCGTCCGGGCCGTCCTCGACCCGCAGGCGCAGGGGGGCCAGTTCTGGGGGCCCCGGGTCTTCGGCCTGCGCGGCGCCCCCCGCCTCGAACCCGCCCAGCCCCACCTGACCGACCGCACCGTCGCCGCCCACCTCTGGGACGCCACCTGCCGACTCGCCGCCGTGGACCCCCACCTCGGCCTCCTCTGACCACCGTTTCGGCCAGGGGACTTCACCGTTCCCGGTGGCTCAGGCACTGCCCCCGGTCACCGCCTCCGCCGGGGGCCTCACCGGGCCGGGGGCCTCATCGGGCCGGGCCGAAGTGGACGGCTGTGGCGCGGGAGCGGGAGGCGGTGTCGAGGAGCAGGACGGACGCCGCTTCCGGGGCCGGGGTCGGCACGCCGGAACGCGTGTGGCGGGTGAAGGCGGCGAACAGCTGGTCCAGGCCCCGGCGGTGGCGGGCGAAGACCCGGGCGGAGGCGTGGCGGCCCCGGGCGCGCTGGCCGTCCAGCGCGGTGGCAGCCCCGACGTCGAGCAGCACCAGGTGCAGTTGCCGGCCCTGCCGGGCGGCCTCGCGGGCGAGCCAGCGGCGCATCCAGGCGCGGCTGCCGCAGTCGTGCACCAGCAGTGGACCGCCGCGCCGCACGGAGGAGCGCAGCAGCCGGACGTGCTCCAGCCGGGCCCAGGGCCGGTAGACCGCGTACGGCAGGCGCGCGGGCATGACCGCCTCGCAGGCCTCGTGCACGGCGCGCGGGTCGACGGTCGGCACCGCCCCCGCCCCGGACCAGCGCCGCAGCAGCGTGCTCTTGCCCGCGCCCGGCAGGCCCGACACGACCACGACGGCATCGGGCGGGTAGCCCACGGTGAACGCCGCCCCCGCGACGCCCCGCAGGTCGAGGACGCCGTGCGGGCGCTCCTCGGCCCCCTGCCCGCCCGGCGCCTCGGCCGTGCCCGTGCCCGTGCTGGTGCTGGTACTGGTGCTGGTGCTGGTGCTGGTGCCCGTGCTGGTGCCCACGTGTCCCCCGTCCCTGTCCGACGGGGAACCCTAACAACTCCCGGCCCCGGGTACGGCACTCCGGTCCGGCCACGGCAGGACGCCCCGGCAGCGGCCCCTGCCCCCGGGATCCCCCGCACCGCTGCGCCACCGCACCCGCCCTAAGCTGACGTCCCATCAGACAGGAGGCCGCAGCATGGCGGAGTCGGGGCCGACGTACACCGGGCTGGTGTTGGCGGGGCTGGAGCGGGATCCGGGGCGGGTGGCGATCCGCTGGGGGGAGGAGGCGCTGACCGCCCGGGAGTGTCTGGACGGGGTGTACCGGACGGCGCGGGCGCTGGCGGGTGCCGGGCTCGGGCGCGGGGACGGGGTGACGGTGCTGGCCGGGAACCGGCCGGAGGCGGTGCTGGTGCGGTTGGCCGCGAACCTGCTGGGCTGCCGGGTCGCGATGCCGCATCCGGACGGCCCGGTCGGGGAGTCGGTGGCGCTGGCCGGGTTCGCCGGGACGTCGGCGCTGGTCTTCGATCCGGCCCGCTGCCGGGCCGCCGCCGAGGGGATCGCCCGGGCGCTGCCCTCGGCGGGCCTGTTCGCGCTGGGGCCGTCGGCGCTCGGGGTGGACCTGCCGGCGTCGGCCGCGTCCTGCTCGCCGGAGCCGCTGACCCCGCGGTTCCGCCCGCAGGACGTGATGGCGGTGCGGTTCACCGGCGGGACGACGGGCCGGCCGAAGGGGGTGCTGCGCCGGTTCGCCCGGCCGCCGCGGCCGGCGCTGCTGTCCGGTTCGACGTTCCTGCTCTGTACGGAGCTGTGCCACGGCGGCGGTACGACCGCGGATCTGGCGCTGGCGGCGGGCGGCACGGTGGTGTTGCAGGAGGCCTTCGCCGCCGAGGCGGTGCTGGCGGCGATCGAGCGGTTCCGGGTCTCCCGGGTGTACCTGCCGCCGCACCTGCTCTACCGCGTGCTGGACCATCCGCTGCTGCGCGCGGCCGACACCGGCAGCCTGCGCCGCGTCACGTACACCGGCTGTCCGCCGTCGCCGCGCCGGTTGGCGGAGGCGACGCGGCGGCTGGGCCGGGTGCTGCACCAGACGTACAGCCTGACGGAGTGCGGGCCGGTGACCAGGCTGGGCCCGGACGAGCACCTGGACCCGCGGCTGCTGGCGACGGCCGGGCGCCCGTTCCCGGACACCGAGGTGCGGATCGTGGACGAGGACGGGACGGTGCTGCCGGCGGGCCGGACCGGGGAGATCTGCGTCCGCACCCCGACGGCGATGGTCGGCTACTGGCGCGACCCCGAGCTGACCGCCCGGGTGCTGCGGGAGGGCTGGCTGCACACCGGCGATCTGGGCAGCCTGGACGCGGCCGGTTATCTGACGGTGGCCGGGCGCCGCCCGATGGCGATCGTGGACGGGCACAACGTCTTCCCCCGGGACGTCGAGGAGCCGCTGCGCGCGCACCCGGAGGTGCGGGAGGCGGTGATGTTCGCGACGGCCGGTCCGGACCGGCTGGAACGGGTGCACGCGGCCGTGGTCACCGGGCCGGGATCGCGGGCGACGGCGGAGGAACTGCGCCGCTGGGCCCGGGAGCGGGTCGGGCCGCGGTGCGCGCCGGACTCCGTCCTGGTGCTGCCGGGGATCCCGCTGACCGGGGCGGGGAAGCCGGACCTCGACGCGCTGCGGGCGTTGGCCACGCCCTCGGAGGGCCGGGCCGTCACCCCTACAGGGGCGCGCGAGGGAGTGTGACGCGCCCTACCGATGCTTCGAGCGCCCGCGCGGGCGACCTCTCGCGCGGCGGACGACGGGAAGAACCGCCTGTGGACACTCGACCGTGCGGACCGAACTGCCGATACAACCCCGGCGGCGTTCCTCCGCACCGTCCCCAGGAGGCACTTCCTTGACCTGGCTACGCGTCCTGACCGCACTCGGAATCCTCGCCGTCGCGGCCAGTGCAGTGCTCGTCTTCGCCCTCTGCACCGCCACCGCCCGGGGCGAGCGCGCCGGTGAGGACGCACCCGACCTGCGCACGGACGCCGAAGGCAGCGGGCTCTTCCAGCGGATGGGCGGCGACAGCTGACGGACCCGCCGGCCGCCGCCCCTCCCCCACGTCAGTGCCCGGCGATGTCGTCCGGACGGACCTCGATGTGGTCGGCCGCGAGGTCGACCGCCACCCGGTGCTCCATCCCGAGCGCCTCCAGGAACTTGACCGGCAGCTGCACCCGCCCGGTGCGGTCCAGCATCACGTACTCGCGCTCGTTGACCGACTCCTCGCCGTGCTCGTCCGTGACGGTGCGGCGCAGCACCTCGCTGCTGGTCCGGCCGTCCCGGATGGCGACCGTGCGGCGCACCTCGCCCGCGACCATCGGGTCGTGGGTGACGATGACGACGGTGGCGCCGAGTTCGCGGTTGACGGTGCGGAAGGACTCGAAGATCACCCCCGCGGTCTCGGAGTCCAGTTCGCCGGTGGGCTCGTCGGCGAGCAGCACCGGCGGGTTGTTGGCCATCGCCACCGCGATCGCGACCCGCTGCTGCTGGCCGCCGGAGAGCTCGTTGGGGCGGCGGTGGGCGAGGTCGCCGATCTCCAGCGCCTCCATCAGCTCGGCCACCCGGTCGGCCTGCTGCTTGGCCCGCCCGGCCCCGGCCCGGCGCCCGCGCAGCTGCATCGGCAGGGCGATGTTCTCGGCGGCGGTGAGGAAGGGCAGCAGGTTGCGGGCGGTCTGCTGCCAGATGAAGCCCACCACCTCCCGCCGGTAGCGCAGCCGCTCCCGGGCGGACATCTCCAGCAGGTCGCAGCCGGCGACGGTGGCGCTTCCGGCGGTCGGCACGTCGAGCCCGGCCAGGATGGTCAGCAGGGTGGACTTGCCGCTGCCGGAGGCACCGACCAGGGCGACCAGGTCGCCCTGCTGAATGGTCAGCTCCAAACCCTGCAACGCCTGGACCTCGACGCCCTCGGCGCTGAAGATCCGCACCAGCCGGTCGCAGACGATGGCCGCGCCCTCGCCGTACGCCTTGGGCGAGGCGGCGGCGAGGGCCCGCTGCCGGAGCTCCTGCAAGCTGGGGGCCTCGGCGACCGGCTGCTCCTGGGGAGTGGTCTTCACCGCTCGTCTCCTGTCTCGACTGTCCTAGAGGTCCTGGCGGTCCTGAAGGTCCTGAAGGTCCTGACGGTCCTGAATATCTCGACGACCTTGACGGTCCCCACTGTTCCGGCGGCCGGCGCCGGTGTCACGGCCCGTACCGCTCCTCCCGCCCTCACCGCTGGTCCCCCGCCCGCAGTTCGGTGGCGATCTGGCGCCGGCCGGAGACGGCCGTCTCCAGGACCACCCCGAGGCAGACCACCAGCGCCAGGCCCGCCGTGGGCAGCAGCACCGGCAGCAGGACGGGGGTCAGCGCGTCGCCGACGTTGGCGCCGACCAGCGCCGACAGGTCGAAGGCCGACCCGAGCAGTCCGACCGCCGCCAGCGCGACCAGCCCGCCGCCGACGGCCGCCACCAGGGTCTGCGGCAGCGTCTCGGCGATGATCAGCGCCAGCCCCTGCCGGGGCCGCAGGCCCATGGTGCGCAGTCGGGCCAGCAGGGCCGTGCGCTCGGGGGCGGCCCGCACCAGGGTCAGCAGGACGGCGAGCAGGGCGAACCCGGCGCCGGCGGCGCCCGAGTACCAGAACAGGCGTTCCGCGGAGCGCTGCAGCGGGTCGGCGGCGAGCGTGGCGGCCACCTCGTGGCTGCTGCGGACCGTGTACCCGGGGGGCAGCCCGTAGCTGCCCTTGCCGGCGGCCACGGCCTCGTCCCGGATCAGCTTGGCGAGGCCCGTGGCGGTGGTCAGGCCCTGGTCCAGCAGCAGGTTCCTGACCTGGCCGGCGTCGACGTCGCCGACGGAGAGCCACTTGTTGGTCCGCTTGAGCTCCGGAAGGCGCTCGGAGGCGGGCCCGACGGGCACGACCATGAACGGCTTGCCCGGGTCGGGCAGGGCGGGGGTGCCGGTGACGATCCCGGCGACGGTGGCGCGCAGTTCGCCCCCGTTGGGGGTGCGCAGCCGGGCCGGGCCGTCGGTCAGCTGCTTGGACAGACCGCTGCTGAACAGCGCCGGCACCGGGCTGTCCGGGCCGCCCGGGGTCCCGGCGAGCGCTGCCGGGTCGAACTCGCCCACCCCGAAGGTCCGGGCGATCTCGGCGTAGGCCTTCGGCTCGGCCACCACGAGGATGGCCGCGGTGCGGTCGCCGCCCGTGCCGATGAAGGAGGCCCCGGGCTCGACCCAGACCCCGGTCGCGGCCCGCACGCCGGGCAGTTCGGCGGCCGCCGTGGTGAACGCCTCCGGCAGGGTGGCGTAGACCGGGAGGGAGACGGAGGCGTCGCCGCCGGTGGTGATCCGGGCGGCGCGCAGCCGGACGCTGTCCACGGTGTCGAGCACGGTGGCGCCGAAGCCGGTCGTGGTGACGGCGATCACCAGGGCGAGCAGCGGCAGCGCGGAGGGCCGGCGGCGGCCCGAGCTGTCGCGGGCGGCACGGGCCAGGCCGAGGAAGCCGATCAGGCCGCGGCCGCGCCCGGCGAGGGCGGCCAGCCAGCCGACCACCAGCGGCTGGATCCGGGCCAGCAGCAGGCCGCCGGTGAGGGCGAGCATCAGCGGGGCGGCCACCAGCAGCGGGTCCAGGCTGTTGCCGGGGGCGACGCCGCGGCGGCGGACCTCGGCCACGGCCGCGGCGGTGACGGCCAGGACGGCGAGTTCGCCGACGAGTCGGCGCCAGCCGGCCACGGCCTTCGGCGGGGACAGCAGTACGGCGGCGCGCGCCGGGAAGGCCAGCACGGCGATCAGGGCGACGGCCAGGGCGGTGAGCAGGGCGTTGCCCCACCGGGGGGTGGGCAGCAGCACCAGGGCGAGGGCCGTTCCGAGCAGGGCGGAGGGCAGCACGGTCGCCGCGCCCTCGCCGAGCAGGCGCAGCAGGATGCCGCCGCGCGAGCCGCCGCGGGCCTGGAGCAGCCGGAGTTCGGCGGTGCGCCGGTCGGCGGTGAGGGCCGCGGCGAGGCACAGCACCACGACGGCCACCCCGGCCACTCCGGCCGGTCCGATCGCGGCCAGCGGGGCCGCGGCGTCGTAGCGGGCGGTGGCCCGGGTGAAGATGTCGGGCAGGAGCGAGGTGACGTGCAGGTCCGGGCGCTTGGTCACGTCGGCGAGGGTGGTGGCGCCGCGCCCGACCAGGAAGGAGCCGACGGTGGCGCGGGTCTCGGCCAGCTGGTCGGCGCGCAGGGCGGCGGAGTCGACGGGCAGCCGCCAGAAGTTCACGCCGCCGTTGCCCCAGAGGATCAGCTGGTGCAGGCCGCTGTCGGTGACGAAACCGGTGGTCACCCAGTGGAGCTCCGCGCCCTGGCCCTCCAGGCAGGCGCGGGCGGGACAGCCCACGTCGTCCCAGGTCGGGTCGGTGGGGTTGTTGACGCGGTAGAAGCCGACCACGGTGGACCGGGTCCGGCCGGTCAGGTCGCTGCCGTTGTCGACGACGTCACCGAGCTTGACGCCGATGGTCTCGGCGGCCTTCTGGCTGATGATCATCGGCAGGGGTGCGCCCTCGGCCGCGGGGCCCGGCCAGACGCCGTCGGTGAGGGTCACGAGCTCCTTGAGCCCGTGCACGTACAGCAGGCCGAGCACCGGCGGATGGTCGGAGACACGGGCGTAGCCCTCGTTGAACATCTTGCGCGGGGACTTGGCCCGGCTGCCGTAGAGCTGGCTGGTCTCGGTGAGCGGCAGGTTCCGGCCGATCTCCGCGGTCAGCTTCTGCTGCACGTCGTCGAGGGCGGAGGCCGGGTCGCTCAGGTTCGGCTCGGAGGTGGCCTGCAGGCTGGTCGCGTTGACGCCCTTCTGGTGCACGAAGTCCCGCAGGGCGCTGTCCGCGCCCCGGTCGACGACGCGGGGGAAGGCCGCCGCCATGAACACGGTGACGAAGGCGAGCGCCGCCATGAGCAGGGTGGCCAGCGGCGTCGCGCGCAGCCGGGTGCGGACCCAGGGCGCGGGGCCGTGGGCGGGCGCGGGCTCGGGCGACGGGGTGGGCACGGTGGTGCCGGCCTTGGTGGTCACATCTCCTCCACGTGGCGCAGCCGGGCGGCCACGTCTCGACGGCGGCGTCCGATCAGGAAGGCCGAGAGCAGGGGAACGACGGCGATCGCGGCCGTGAGCAGCAGGGCCTGGCCGAACGGCAGCTCGATCAGCGCCCCGGGCGTCGGGCGGCGGGCGGCCGGCGTCAGCACGACGAACGGCACGATCAGGTGGACGAGCAGCGTTCCGAGGCCCAGCCCGACGGCCCCGCCGAGGGCGACCAGGAGGGCCTGTTCGGCGGCCATGGTGCGGGTCACCTGCTTGCGGCGGGCGCCCAGGGCGAGCAGCAGGGCGGAGTCCCGGGAGCGTTCGCGGGCGGAGGCGGCCACGGCGGCGCCGAAGCCGATCGCGGCGAGCACCCCGGTGACGACCGCGATGACCATGAGCGCGCTCTGCGGGGCGGCGCCGACCGGGTCGCCGAGGAGGGCCTCGGCGGCCTCCTCGTAGAGCTGGACGTCCTGGGTGCCGGGGGCGGCGCGCAGGGCGGCGGCGGCCTCCGCGGGGGTCCGGTCGCCGGGGCCGGTGGCGGGCAGCCACCACTCGGCGCGGTTGGGCAGTTCGCCGCCCTGTGCGGCCAGCAGCCGGGCCGTGGTGGAGAGGTCGACCAGGAGCGCGTTGGGGTCGGCCGCCGGCAGGGCGTCGACCACAGCGGTGATCTTGACCGGCAGGACGATCCCGGAGAACGGCACCTTGATGGTGTCGCCGACGGAGCCGCCGACGACCTTCAGGTAGTCGCGGGTGGCGATGCCGGACACGGTGTCCGGCACGCTCGTCCCGGTCGGCTGGAGCACGGCGCGGACCATGTCGCCGAGGCCGTTGGCGAAGCGGTAGCGGATGGTGAACAGGCGGTCGGCGCCGGTCGGTTCGGATCCGAGGACGGCGGCCGGCCCGGGCACCACGTCGCCGACGGCCCGGACGGGGGGCGCCGTCGCCGTCCAGCCGAAGCCGGCCGGCACCTGGACGGCGGTCGCGGGGCCGTCGGCGCTGTCGGAGACGGACAGCCGGTGGACGGTCAGCTCGCCGTTGGACCGGTCGCCGAAGGCGACGATCACGCCGACCACGGTCAACGGCGCGGCGGCCGAGCCGAGCGGGGCGTCGACCAGCGTGGTCAGTGAGGCCGAGACCTTGGCGTCGCCGGTCAGCGGGAGCGTGCCCAGCGAGACCTTGTGGATCATGCCGAAGCGGTCGCGCAGCAGCAACCTGGCCTCCGGGTGAAGCGACGGACGGGTACTGCCGCCGGGCGTCCCGGCCTGCTGCTCCGGCTGCTGGACGGTGACCTCCGCGTCGATCCGCAGCGGGTGGCCGGGCAGTTCCAGGCCGGCCGGCGGCCCGGTGGGGGCGGGCTGGGCGAGCGACCCGAACAGGTCCTCTCGGGTGCGCCCGCCGAGCAGGTCGGCGCGGACCGGGACGCGCTCGGCGAAGGCGGAGGTGTCCACGGCGAGCAGTTGGCCCTTGCCGTTGGGCAGGGACTGGTCCTCGCGCACCACCGGGACGATCCGGTCACCGCCGGGCAGCGCGCCGTAGCGGCCACCCTGGCCCATCAGGGCGTTGTGCGAGGCGGAGATCCGCAGGCCGCCGAGCGTGTTGAAGGCGGCCTGGTCACGCTGGGAGGCGGTCCAGGTGGCGTGCTGGCCGAGCGCCAGCACGCCGGTGGCCACGGCCATCACGAGCAGCAGCACGGGGCCGGTGGCGCGGGCGGGCCGACGGGCCAGCTGCCAACCCACCAGGGCCGGGCCGAGGCCGCGGCCGCGGGCGGCCACCCGGGCGCCGAGCCGGGCGGCGAGCGGCAGCAGGCGCAGCACCACCAGGGTGCCGGCGCAGAGCGCCAGGGTCGGGGTGGCCACCAGCAGCAGGTCCACGCCGAGCCGGCCGGAGGAGTCGGTGGACAGCCCACCGCCGTACTGGCTGAGCTGCTGGTAGGCGAGCACGGCCAGGGCGAGCACGACGAGGTCGCCGCCGTTGCGCGCGACGCCCGAGACCAGGGCCTGGCGGCGGCCGGAGCGACTGCGCAGGGCGGCTCCGGCGCCGCGCAGCAGGCTGGGCAGGCTGGCCAGCAGGACGCAGGCGAAGGCGCAGAGCACGGCGATCGGCCAGAGCGACCAGCTGATGCCGGTGTCCAGGGGCACCTGGTGGTCGCTCCCGAAGCCGGCCAGGGCGCGGACCAGGAACGGAGTCAGCAGGGGGGCCAGCAGCGCGGCGGGCAGGGCGAGCAGCAGCGACTCCGTCGCGGTGAAGAAGCCGAGCCGGGCGCCGGAGGCGCCGCGGGCGGCGAGCAGCTCGTTCTCGGCCGTCTGCCGGGTCGCGATCAGGTTGACGACCAGCAGCAGCGCCGCGACGGCGAGCACGGCCAGCTGGAGGGCGCCGATCAGCAGGGTGGTCCGGGCGACCATCATGCTGGAGGACAACTCGCGCAGGATGTCGGGCAGTTCGGTCCTTGAGCCGATGCTGGCGCGGGACTGCAGGTCATCGGCGAGGCCCTGGGCGCGGTCGCCCATGGCCTCCGCCGAGGACTGGCCGATGCCCGTGAAGTCGGCGTCGAGCAGCCAGCTGCGGCTGCTCTGCACCAATCCGGCGGTGGTGAAGGCGCTCTGGTCGACCAGCATCGGGCCGTAGGTGGTGAAGCCGCTGACCTCCACCTCGTGACCACGGACCGGGTCGATGCGCCAGTACGCGTCGGCCGGGTCGACGGCCCGGTAGACGCCGGTGACGCGGACGGTCAGCGGCTTGCCGTCGAGGCGGTCCGCCAGCTGCACATCGGCGGGCAGGGCCTGGTCGGTGAGGCCGAGCCGGGCCAGCATGGTCTGCGGGACGGCGACCTGCGGGGCGGCGGTCTGGACCGGGCCGGAGGCCGCGGCGGGCCACGCGCCGGCGAGCAGGTGGGTCCGGTCTCGGTCGAGGTCGGCGAGGACCGTCAGGTCGGGCTGGGCTCCGGCTCCGGGGACTGCGGACCCGGGGGCGCCGCTGGTCCCGGTAGTGCCGCTGGCGCCGGTAGTGCCGCTGGTCCTGGTAGTGCCGGTGGCGCCGGCGCCGTCCGGCAAGCCGTAGGAGCGGCTGCGCAGCAGGCTGTCGGTGCGCACGGACAGGTCTCCGAAGAGCCTGCCGCGGTAGGCGGCGAGCTCCGCCTCGTCCTTCGCACGCTGGTCGAGCCCGTGTTCGGCGGTCACCACGACCGTGGTCCGGGCGTGGCCTGTCCCCTGGAGCGCCTGCCGCAGACCGGCCTCGCCGACACTGCGGTTGAACGCCACCAGCGCGGTCAGCACGGCCGTGGTGATCAGCACTGCGAGCAGCACGGCGGCAGCCAGCGGCAGTCGCCCACGCAGTCGGCGCACGACGAAGCCGAGCATCAAGTTCCTCCCCGGTCTTTACGTCCCCAGGTTGCGTCCCAGCCCGGTCCATCGATCCGATTTGGTCACAACTCGGCTACGAACAGACACACTTAGGGCACATCGACGCAATGATCACCGGCATTTGATCACCGGATAGCGGACGACTCTGTCAGATTCGATCCAGGAACGGAAGGGACTTGCGCTAACAAGTAAGTAATGAGCAAATTCCCTGCATTGGCAGCTCCCCCACTTCGGGCGCCCGCCAGAATGCCATGAACATTTCATAACTAAGGCTCCACAGCACGCCTTTGGGAACGCCGACCCGCACCCCGGAAATCGCCGCCCGAAACCGTGAACCCGTGGCGCCGCCCGTCCGTAGACACTGGGTAGACACACACAGGGGGAAGCCTCAATGACGCAGCCTCAGGCCACCGCCACCACCAACACCCCGATGGTGGCCGTGACCGACCTCCGACGCAGCTTCGGCACCGGCGAGCGGACCGTGCACGCGCTGCGCGGCGTCTCCTTCACCGTCGGCCGCGGCGAACTCGCCGCGCTCAAGGGCCGGTCCGGCTCCGGCAAGACCACCCTGCTCAACCTCGTCGGCGGCCTGGACGCCCCGACCGCCGGCAGCATCGCCCTGGACGGCACCGACCTCGCCGAGCTGAACGAGGACGGCCGGCTCGCCCTGCGGCGGGAGCGGATCGGCTTCGTCTTCCAGTCCTTCGGGCTGATCCCGATGCTCACCGCCGCCGAGAACGTCGGCGTGCCGATGCGGCTGCGCAAGGTCTCGGCCGCCGAACGCGAGGAGCGCGCGCACACCCTGCTGGCCCTGGTCGGCCTCGCCGACCAGGCCAACCAGCGGCCCGGCGAGCTCTCCGGCGGCCAGCAGCAGCGCGTCGCCATCGCCCGCGCGCTGGCCAACGAGCCCGGCCTGATCATCGCCGACGAGCCGACCGGCCAGCTGGACTCGGAGACCGGCCGCTCGATCATGCAGCTGCTGCGCGCCGTCGTCCGCAGCGAGGGCGTCACCGTGGTGGTCGCCACCCACGACCCGACGCTGATGGAGCTCGCCGACCGGGTGATCGAGCTGCGTGACGGGCGGATCGTCGAAGAGGCGGCGAAGCCGGCCGCGTAAGGGTGGCCCGGGGTGGACCGGCCCGTCCGGCCCGTCCATCCGGGCGGGCCGGACGGTCGAGCGGGCCGACGCACCCCGGGCGCGGCCGGTGGTGAATCCGGACGCGCTCCGCGAGCCCGTTCAGGGCACCTTGAGCACCGCCTCGCAGGCTCGGCACCGCCGGGTGCGCTGGGACGGCGGGTACCAGGGCTCGCCGGGCCCGGCCGGGCGGTAGGGCTCCCGTTCGAGGTCCGCCGTGTCGAGGCCGCAGAAGGTCACCGGCCCCGGATCCTCCGGCACATCCGGATCCGGCGGCGCCGCGTGCACCCAGCGAATCCGCGCGCCCACGTCGACCTCGCCCGCGTCCAGCACCTCCGTGGACGACTCCAGCTCGACCAGCACGACCACTCCGCTCATACCTCGACCCTGCGCCCCTGCGGCGGCTCGCGCATCCGGTGGCGGGCCCCCTCCCGGTCAGGCCCCGGGGAGGGTGATCGACTGAGCGTGGTGGAACACCCCCGCGCCGTCCCAGTACGCCTTGGTGCGCTGCAACCGCGGGTAGTTCCCCTTGTAGTAGAGCCGTTGGTAGGCCGGGTCCGGCTGGTCGGCCGTGCCCAGGTCGACGTCCGGGTAGTTGACGTAGGCGCCGTCCGTCGCGGTGTCGATCTCCGGGACACCACCGGTCTCCCGGTAGACGTCCCGGTAGAGCCCGGCGAGGTACGCCAGGTGGTCGGCGTCCTGGGCCTCGTCGGTCCAGTACGTCTGGTACTGGAGCTTCATGATCGAGTCGCGCTGGGGGACGGCGGTCTCCCCGGGCCCGCGGGTGTTGATCCGGCAGCCGTAGGAGTCGATCTGCACCAGCGTCTTCGTGAGGTCCACGCCCTCGACGTCCCGCACCAGCCAGTCCCAGAAGGTGGCGATCTGCGCCCGACTGAACGGCTCGCGGTGGTAGGCCGACTTGTACTTGCCGCGCTGGTTGTCGCCCGACGGGTTGAGCGTCATGGTGGCCTGGAACCAGGGCAGTTGGCGACGCTTCTCCGGGTAGGGCAGGAACAGCCCGCCGGCGCTGTGGGTCTGGACCACCGAACGCGTCGCCATCCCGCGCTCGACGGCCGCCAGGAACGCGTCGAGCGGCGCCGGGTCGTCACCGTCCCACTGGCTCACCAGGACGACGTTCCCGTTGGAACGGTGGGTGAGCTTGAGGATCGCGAACAGGCCCTGGTAGGTCGGCTCCTGCGGGCCGCTGTGCTCGGCCATGAAGGCACCGAAGTTGCGCACCAGGGTCTCGAAGTCGCCGGGCCGCTTCACCAGTTCGCCCCAGGGCCAGGCGACGCTGCTGAGCCAGACCCGGGGCGGCGGCTTCGGCACGCCGACCGCGAAGTGGTAGCGCAGCACCACCCCGAAGTTCCCGCCGCCGCCCCCGGTGTGGGCCCAGAAGAGGTCCGCCTCCGGGGAGCCCTCGCCGTCGTCGCGGTGCGCCCTGGTCACCACGGCGGTACCGCCCCGCACGGTGACCACGTCGACCTGGACCAGGTGGTCCACGGTGAGCCCGTGCCGCCGCGAGAGCAGGCCGAACCCGCCGCCGCAGATGTGCCCGCCCGCGCCGACCGAGTAGCAGGACCCGGCCGGCAGCGTCACCGCGTACGCGCGGAAGAGCGTGGTGTAGACGTCCCAGTTGGTGGCCCCGCCCTCCACGCAGTACGTCGGGTGGCCGAACTTGTCCCTGGCGGCGGCGACACCCCGCATCATGCCGAGGTCGAGGATGACGCCCCCGTCGTTGTCGACGAAGCCCTCGTAGCAGTGCCCGCCGCCGCGGACGGTCGGCCGCAGCCCGTGGTCCAGCGCCCGGTTCAACTCGCCCACGGCGTCCGCCTCGTCGACCACCAGGCGGATGTAGGCGGGGCTGCTGCGCCAGCGCTGGTTGAAGCCCTGGCCGAGCGTCCGGTAGCGGGGATCGCCCGGCCGGACCGACCGCCCCTCCGGCGGCTCCCGGAGCGCCCCGGCCGCGGCCTCCGTGCCCGTCGAGCCGGCGGACACCCCGGCCGCCGCCGCACCGGCGGTGCCCAGGAATCCCCGTCGGGAGAATGCGCCCTCCATGGCCCGACCTCACTTTCTCGGCGATGAGAGAAGCTGGCGGCGGCACGCTAACACAGGTATTCGAGGGTGGGAATCCTTTAACGAACTAGTGTGACAGTACGTCATTTTCGGCGAATCAGCGCAGGTCCCGGACCGGTGCGGGCCCGGCGGCCGATTGATGCTCCTATGGGTTGTCAAGCGGTGGTGAGCCATTCGCGGTAGGCGTTGGCGAGGTTGTCGTCTCGGCGGGTGCCGCGTTCGAGGGTGGAGATGGTGGCGGGCCAGACACCGAAGTGGTTGGCGACGGCGGTGAGGGTGATGTTCTTGGCCTGGCGGGCGGGCCGGAGGTCGGCGGTCTCGGGGGCCGTGACGGTCGTGGTGAG
>NZ_JBHXML010000041.1:0-87451 GCF_042720345.1 Kitasatospora sp. NPDC058478
TTGATCGGGATGTCGTTCAGGGCGCAGGTGGCCAGTTCCTGGTTGGTCATCTGGAAGCAGCCGTCGCCGTCGATGGCCCAGACCGCGGTGTCCGGGCGGCCGGCCTTGGCGCCCATCGCGGCGGGGACGGCGTAGCCCATGGTGCCCGCGCCGCCCGAGTTGAGCCAGGTGCCCGGCTTCTCGAAGCGGATGAACTGCGAGCTCCACATCTGGTGCTGGCCGACGCCCGCGGCGTAGATCGCGTCGGGGCCGACCAGTCGGCCGATCCGCTCGATGACCTGCTGCGGGGAGAGGCGGCCGCCCGGGGCGGGCTCGTAGCCGAGCGGGTAGGTCTTCTTCCACTCGTCGAGCTTCTCCCACCACTGCGAGTAGTCGCCCTTGTGTCCGGCGTCGAACTCGGCCTGGACGGCGACGATCAGATCGGCCAGCACCTCGCGGGCGTCGCCGACGATCGGCACGTCGGCGGGGCGGTTCTTGCCGATCTCGGCCGGGTCGATGTCGGCGTGGACGACCTTGGCGTGCGGGGCGAAGCTGTCCAGTTTGCCGGTGACGCGGTCGTCGAAGCGGGCGCCGAGGGTGAACAGCAGGTCGGTTTTCTGGAGTGCGGTGACGGCCGGGACGGAGCCGTGCATGCCGGGCATGCCCAGGTGCTGCGGGTGGCTGTCGGGGAAGGCGCCGAGCGCCATCAGGGTGGTGACCACCGGGGCGCCGGTCAGCTCGGCGAGGATCCGCAGCTCGGTGGTGGCCTGCGCCTTGATCACGCCGCCGCCGACGTACAGCACCGGGCGCTTGGCGCCCACCAGCATCTTCGCGGCCTCGCGGATCTGCTTGGCGTGCGGCTTGGTGACCGGGCGGTAGCCGGGCAGCGAGGGCTCGACCTGCCGATGCCTTGTCAGGCCCTGGAGGGCGTCCTTGGTGATGTCGACGAGGACGGGGCCGGGGCGGCCGGTGGCGGCGATGTGGAACGCCTCGGCGATCACCCGGGGGATCTCGTCGGGGTCGGTGACCAGGTAGTTGTGCTTGGTGATCGGCATGGTGATGCCGCAGATGTCCGCCTCCTGGAAGGCGTCCCTTCCGATCAGGGTCGAGGGGACCTGGCCGGTGATCGCGACGATCGGCACCGAGTCCATGTAGGCGTCGGCGATCGGGGTCACCAGGTTGGTCGCGCCCGGGCCGGAGGTGGCCATGCAGACCCCGACCCGGCCGGTGGCCTGGGCGTATCCGGTGGCGGCGTGGCCGGCGCCCTGCTCGTGGCGGACCAGGATGTGGCGCACCTTGGCCGAGTCCATCAGCGGGTCGTACGCGGGAAGGATGGCTCCGCCCGGGATGCCGAAGACGGTGTCCACTCCGACCTCTTCGAGTGCACGGATCAATGCCTGGGCGCCGGTCGTCCCGGACTCCGCGGGCGTGGTCCGTGCGTCGGGGGTGACCGGCGCGGGGGTCGATTCGGTGGTCTCGGCGCTGTGGGTGGTCACGGGGGACTCGCTCAACTGGGTCATCTGGCAATCTCTCGGTTTCGTCGACGTGGTGGTCCCGCGGGGAGTGCGGGGTGGTGTCCGTGGCCGGGGCCGCTGCGGTGCGCGGCGCCGTTGGGCGGCCAGGGACGTGTCGGGGAAACCGGGGCAGCAGGGTCTGTCTCCGCGCCGGTCGTCGGTCGTCGCGTGCTGAGGGGTGTTTCAGCGCTCGGTGCGACGCCGCACCGTCAGGAAGCGGTGACCGGAAGGGAGTTGACCGGCCCGCAGGAGGTGTCTCGCGCCTCAGCCTTTGTTCGTGGGCGAGTGGCGGGTGAAGAGCAGGAAGATCAGGGCGATGGCGGCGATGGCCGCGCCCAGGCCGTACACGGTCGCGGCGCCGGCGCCGAGGGTGGAGCCGCCGATGATGGTGCCGAGGCCGATGCCGAGGTAGATGGAGGAGGAGTTGAGGGAGACCACCAGCGGGGCCTCCTGGGGGGCGACCTCGATCAGGCGGTGCTGCTGCGGGGGTGTCTGGCACCAACTGCTGGCGCCCCAGAGGAGGACCAGCAGGCCGACGACGGGCTTGAGGTCGGAGTCGGAGGCGGCGAGCCAGGCGAGGGCCCCGAGGGCGACGACCATGGCGGTGTAGCCGATGATCAGGACCTTGGTGGAGCCCCAGCGGTCGGTGGTGTAGCCCGCGGCGAGGTTCCCGATGACGGCGCCGAGGCCGTACAGGAAGAGCATCCACAGGATGGAACTCTCGGGCACCTTGACGGCTTCCAGCATGGGCACGCTGTAGGCGTACGCGGTGTAGCTGGCGCCCATGCCGAGGATGGTGAGCGGCAGGACGGCGAGGACGGCCGGTCGGCGCAGGACGGCGAGGCGGGTGCGTAGCGGCACCCGGACGTTGCCGGGGAGCCACGGCATGATCAGGCGCAGTATCACGGCGACGAGCAGGCAGAGTCCGGCGACGAGGCCGAGGGCGGTGCGCCAGCCCAGCCAGTGGCTGGCGGCGTTGCCGAGCGGCACGCCGAGTGCGGTGGCGATGGTGAGGCCGCCGATGACCACGGCGAGGGCGCGGGCCCGCAGTTCGGGGCGGACGAGGGAGGCGCTGACGGCTCCGGCGTTGGGGGTGTAGGCGGCGGCGCCGGCGGCGGCGATGATGCGGCTGATGATCAGCACGGCCATGTTGGGGGCCAGTGCCGAGCCGAGGTTGGCGATGCCGAGCGTGAACAGTGCGGTGATCAGCAGGGTTCGGCGGGGAAGCCGGGCGAGGAGGGTGGCCAGGACGGGGGAGAGGACGGCGTAGGCGGCGGCGAAGACGGTGATCGACTGGCCGGCCGTGGCCGAGGAGACGTGCAGGTCCTTGGCCATGGAGGGGAGGAAGCCGGCCACGACGAAGGCGTCCGTGCCGACGGCGAATGTGCCTAAGGCGAGGACGAGGGTGGAGGACAGGCCGCCCTGGGGTGGTGAGCCGGGTTCGGCCGGAGCTTTCCGGTCGGCCGGAATCGAGACACTGGACATCCAGATTCTCCTTGCGGGTCGGTGCGTGTGCTGTGGTGTCGCCGCGCGGTGAGGCGGTCGGACCGTCGGGCGTGCGGTCAGCCGGTCATGCGGGCGTAGTGGCGTCGGGTGCGGTCGGCGGCCCCGCCCGGCGCGGCGGCCATGAGGTCGGCCACCGTCTGCCCGGCGAGTTCGCGGCGCCAGGCCAGTTCGGCCTTGCGCATCGCGGTGGCGATCCCGCACGGCTGTCGGAACTCCCGTGCGATGGCGCCACCGCCGTCCGCACGCTGGCGGATCTCGGTGCAGCGGAACACGTCGTCGGGGCCCTCGATGGCGGCGACCACGTCCATCAGAGTGATCTTCTCCGGCCGTCGGCCCAGCCGGAAACCGCCCTTGGAACCTGGCGTCGAGCTCAGGATGCCGGCCCGGACCAGCGCCTGTAGGCGCTTGGTCAGGTAGGCCGGCGGCAGGTCGAACCAGGCCGCCAGCCGTGCCGTCGGAACCGGTTGGTCACTGTCGAGCCATGCCAGGGTGAGGCAGCAGTGCAGGCCCCACTCGACTCCTTCACCCATTCGCATAACCAGGACAATACACGTCCAGGTTCTGTGCCGCAGGCCGGACGTGCCGGAGGCCCGGAATATGTCAAGTCGCGGCCCGACGAGGGCGTTGCGGCCCTGCCGGACCTCCGGTACAACAGTTGGCAGGCGTCCGGTCAGGCCTGCGAATCGGGCCTGAGGATCACCCGTCTGCCGTGCAGCTCGCCGCGTTCCATTCGGCCGTGGACCTCGGCGGCGGCGCTCAGCGGAAGGGTCTCGACCGCCAGGGGGCGCAGCCGTCCGGCCGCGAGCAGGCGGTTGATGGCGACGGCGGCCTCGGCCAGTTCGGTGCTGGTCGCATGCGAGATCACGAAGCCGGCGATCGAGCAGTCCTTCATGTAGAGCGGCCCGACCGGGAGGATCGGCCGCGAGCGGGCGCCGGCCAGCAGGACGATCCGTCCGCGCGGGGCGAGCAGGTCGACGGCGGTGGCCAGGTCGTTCTCCCCGGACGTGTCGAGGTGGAGGTCGACGCCGCCGGGGCAGGCCTGGGCGAGCCGTTCGGCGAGGTCCGGATCGCGGTAGTCCAGGGCCTCGGCCGCACCCAGGGCGAGGCACTGTTCCAGGTCGCGGGCGGAGGCGGTGGCGACGACCCGGGCCCCGGCGTCGACGGCGAGGGTGACCAGCGCGGAGCCGACGTTCCCGGCCGCGCCGGCCACCAGGACGGTCTCACCGGCCCGCAGGCGGCCGTGCGTGAACAGGCCGAGGTAGGCGGTCGCGGCCGGATGGACGACGGCGACGGCCTCCTCGGGGAGGACGCCCTCAGGGAGGTGGTAGAGGCGGTCGGCGGGGACGACGACCTGCTCGGAGGCGGCGCCCTGGCGCCCGCCGTGGCCGAGGCTGTTGGTCCACACCCGGTCGCCGACGGCGAAGCCGGGGGCGGCCGGCCCGGCCGCGGCCACGGTGCCGACCAGGTCGCGGCCGATCACGAACGGGAACTCGACCGGGGTGCGGAAGAGGCCGGAGCGGACGAAGGTGTCCACCGGGTTGACGGTGGTGGCCGTGACGTCGACCAGGATGTCGGTCGGCCCGGGACGGAGGGAGGGAAGTTCGCCGTAGCGGATGTTCTCGGGCGGCCCGAGGGCCTCGATGAAGGCTGCTCGCATGCTCGGAGAGTCTTCCACCGGTCGGCGCCGGGGTGCCGCACGGAAGTCGTTTGTTCGTCAACTCGCGCGCGGTCGGCCCGCCCCTGATGGCCCCGGCACACCCCGCCGGGCGGCTCCGGGGGCGATCGCGCCTGCTCGCGTGCGCTGTCCGGTGGTCCGGCCATAGGCCGCGCGTGCAGCCGTGTGTCCGGTGCACCTGGGCCCGGCCCGAGCCCTCTGCATACCGTCGACCCATCTGAAGATGCGTCTGCCATGTAGAGGTTGGGGATCTCGATGAGCGACTTCGCCCTGCACATCAGGGACACGCGAACGCCCGGGCGCAAGCCGGGCGTCGGTAGTTCCCACGACATCGTCCTCTCGGAGCTGTGCCCGGCGCTGTTCGCGTCGCTGCCCCGGGCGGACCAGCGCCGCAAGGGCGTGGAGTACCTGCGCGGACTGCTGGGCGCGGAGGGCCGCAAGTCGGTGCGCAACATCGCGCGGCTGATCGGCGGGCAGGCCACGGAGCAGAACCTGCACCACTTCATCAGCAGCTCCACCTGGGAGTGGGACCCGGTGCGCGCCGCGCTGGCGCACTACGTGACGTCCGTCGCGCCGCCGCAGGCCTGGGTGGTGCAGCAGACGGTCATCCCGAAGGCCGGGGAGCACTCGGTGGGCGTGGATCGCCGGTTCATCTCCTCGCTCGGCCAGGTGCTCAACGCGCAGCAGGCGGTGGGCGTCTGGGCGGCGTCCGAGGAGGTGAGCATGCCGGTGAACTGGCGGCTGCACCTGTCCCGGGCGTGGCTGGACGACGTGCCGCGGCGCAGCCAGGCGTCCATCCCGGCGAGTGTGGACACCCGGACGCTGGGCGACTGCTCGGTCGAGGCGGTGCTGGAGCTGACCTCGGACTGGCGGCTGCCCACGCTGCCGGTGGTGATGGACGTCCGGGAGCTGGACGGGATGAAGGCGCTGCGGCGGCTGCGCGCGGCGGGGGTGCCGTTCCTCGTGCGGATCAACAGCACGCTGCCGCTCCGCCCGGCCGAGGGGGCCGGGCACGGCGCGGAGGCGATGCCGGCCCACCGGATCATCGGGGCGTGCCGGGACCGCAGGCGGATGGTGACCTGGACCGACCACGGCCAGGACGCCGGGCTGTGCACCGCGCTGGTCGGTGCCGTCCGGGTGCGGACGGTGACCGGGGCGGCCCGCCCCCTGGGAGTGAACCGCAGGCCGGACGGCCCGGACCGCGACCTGCTGCTGCTCGGCGCGGGCAGCTCCGGCCGGCGCTGGCCGCAGGAGCTGTGGCTGGCCGACATCCCGGACGCCACGCCGGCCCAGCTGTTCCGGCTGAGCCTGCGGATCGGCCGGGTCGAGCGGGACTTCGACGAGATCGCGGACCGCACCGGCATCCGCGACTACACCGGCCGCTCCTTCAACGGCTGGCACCGCCATGTCACCCTCGCCTCGGCCGCACACGCGGTCGTGGCCCTCTCCCACACCGGCGGCCGCTCGCTCCGCCGCGTGAGCTAGGGTCCGTCGTCGAACTCGCGCCCGCGCCCTAGGTTCCTTGGCCGACTCCCGCCGACGGGCCGTCCTTGATGAGGAGGTCGCGGACGCGCGAGAGCCGTAGGGCGAGCTGGACTTCGAGCGCTTGGCCGGGGTCCTGCCAGTCGGGGCCGAGCAGTTCCGCGATGCGTTCCAGGCGGCGGGCGACGGTGTTCGGGTGGACGTGCAGCTTCTGGGCGGCCCGGGTGGGGCTGGCTCCGGTCTCGAAGTAGGCGTCCAGGGTGCGGCCGAGGTCGGTGAACCGCTGCCGGTCGTACTCGAGCACCGGACCGATGACCGAGTCGACGAAGGAGCGGACGTCCCGGTTGTCGGCGAGCAGGACACCGAGGAAGCCCAGCTCGCGGGGGGAGGCCGAGCGGCCGGTGGTGTCGAGGGCGATCATCGCCTCCAGGCAGCGCAGCGCCTCCTGGTGGCAGTGGAAGACCGAGGCGGCGTCCGCGACCGGCCCGGCCGCCGCCACCGTGACCGGTTCGCTGAGCAGCGGGGCGAGTTCGTTCAGGACGGCCCGGGCCGTCGCGCCGGCGTCGGTGCCGGGCAGCAGCAGCACGGCGTTGCCGCCGTGCCCGACCCGCAGCCCGTTCAGTCGCTGGGCCAGGCCCGTGGCCAGGGCGCAGGCCCGGCCGACCGCTCGGGCCTCGGGGCGGACGACCACCACCACGTGCGGCGTGGCCAGGTTGATGCCGAGCCGGCGGGCGCGCTCCTCCAACTGCTGCGGCGGGCGCTGGGCGCTGGTGAGCAGGTCCTCCAGCAGCTCGCCGTGGGCGCGGCCCTGCGCGACGGTGGTGTCGCCGGTGCGCAGCAGCTGCACCGCCACCGCCTGGGCGGCCAGGTGCAGCAGTTCGTCGATGCCGGCCGCGGGGAGGTCCTCGGGGCGGAACACCAGGGTGCCGAGTATCTCGCCTCCGGCGGTGACCGGGGCCGCCCAGAGGCCGTCCGCGGTGTGGACCGGGCGTTTGGCGGCGTGCACATCCGCGGCGGCGGGGCCGGTCTCGGGCATCCGGCCGGTGGTGGTCAGGACGGTGCCGTCCGCTGCGTGGATCCGCAGCGCGCCACCCAGGTTCCGGCTCACGGCTTCGGCGAGGCCGTGCAGTTCGCAGTCGGTCAGCGCCCGTTCGATCAGCTCGTGATGGATGCGCCGGTGCTCGCTGAGCTCCCGCAGCGACTCGGTGGTGCGTCCGTGCTCCTCGCGCAGGGTCTGCACGGTGGCCTTGGCGTCGTCGAGGACGAGGGTGCGCTGGACGGCCAGGCCGGCGAGCTCGCCGAGCAGGTTCGCGGTGGAGATCTCCTCCGGGGTGTAGTGCCGCACATTGCGGTCGGCGACGTAGAGCGCGCCGAAGGGGTGCGGGCCGTAGCTCAGCGGGACGGCCATGATCGCGCGCAGCCCCTCGGTCCGGACCACCTCGTCGATGTCGGTGCTGTGCTGGATCCGGTTGTCGTCGAGGTAGTCCGGGGTCCAGACCGGCGCGAGGTTGGCGACGGCGGCGTGGCCGAGTCCGGAGCCGCCGGTCAGCTGGAGGCCGACGTTGAGGGTGGAGGTGTGGCCGTCCGACGCCCGGATGTAGGACAGGCCGTCCTCCGGTCCGGGGAAGCTGACGTACGCCATGTCCGCGCCGAGGAGCAGACGCGAGCGCCGGGTGACGGCCTTGAGCACCCCGTCGAGGGTGTCGGGGACGAGGAGGTCCCGGGCGGTGTCGAGCAGCGCGGACAGGCCCGCTTCGCGTTGCTGGCGCCCGCGGCGCTGGGCGCAGATGTCCAGTCCGAGCCGGACGGCCCGCTCGAGTGCGGCCGTCTCGGCCTCGGGGGCGCCGCCGCAGGCGGCTTCGGCGAGCAGTGACTCGATGCGCGCCGGTGGTGCCTCCGCCACCAGCAAGGTCAGTACGGTCAGCGCGTCAGGCCGCTTCCGGACCCCCTGTTGGGCCATCTCTTATCCCCCACCCGTACATACCAGCCGTTTTGCCTGGCACATGCCAGGTGCTACAACGTGTTTATCATGTCACTTTGGGTGGGGCTCGGATGATTCCACGGTGTGGACGGTGGAGAGGGCACCGCCGAGTGGCCCCCGATGTGTTGCCGGGTCACCTTCCCGCCGCCCGTGCCGGTTGAGGAGGATGAAGTGGTGGCCACCAGGGAGGTGGTCCGGGCGACAACGCCCAGCTGGCGCGGTGGGAGCACAGGCGGACGGCATGAACGCGCTACAGGACTACCGCCGTTCGCTGGAACGAAGCAGGGCCGCGCTGGAGCACGCGCACCGGCCCGCGACCTTCCGGCTCTGCGGCCGCGAATGGGACCTGCTGCCAGGGATTTTCGCCCCGGTCTACTCGCCCACCACCGAGATCTCCATGCGCCTGCTCGGCCTGGACGACCCGCGGGCCGCCGGGCGCTCCGGCTCGCTGCTGGAGATCGGCTGCGGCACCGGCGTCATCGCGGTGGCCGCGGCACTGGCCGGGCATGCCCGGGTGGTGGCCGGCGACATCAACGAGGCCGCCGTCCGCAACACCGAGATGAACGCCCACCGGCACGGCGTCGCCGACCGCGTCCACAGCGTGCACAGCGACCTGTTCGCCGCGCTCGCGCCCGAGGAGCGCTTCGACACCGTCTTCTGGCACTCCAACTACGTGCTCGCGCCGGAGGACTACCGCTACCGGACGATGCACGAGCGCGGCTACGTCGACCCGGGCTACGCCGCCCACCGCCGCTTCCTCGTCGAGGCTCCGGGCCGGCTGGCTCCGGGCGGCTCGGTGCTGCTGCACTTCAGCGAGCGCGGCGACCTGACGGCGCTGAGCCGGATCGCCGAGGAATGCGGGCGCACCCTGCGGGTGGTGCGCGGCGGCGTCTTCCCGGAGGGCGAGCAGGAGGTCGAGCACATGTTGATCGAGGTGGCCGTGGCGCGCGGCCGGGCCGCCCGCGAGACGGCACCCGGTACCGGCTTCTGACGTCCGGGTCCGGCGACCCTACCTGCCACGCCGACTTCGGCATGTGCCACGAGGCGCCGGCGCACGGTGGTCCGCCCACCCCCGGGGTAGGCCTGGGCCACCAGGGTCCGGCCGTGCCGTACGGCGTCCGGGCGGGTCGCGCGCCCGAGCCGTTCCATGGCCGGATCTCGCCGGTCCGCCACCTCGGGACGGACCTCTTCGAGGGTCCGCCGTCACCGTTCTTCGTCGTCCCCGGGCGACATCTGACGGAGTGTGCCGCCACCTGATGGAGTATCCGCCACCTGACGAAGTGCGGGGGCGGGCGTTGGCGACACCTGGCGGCACGCCACAAGATCTGGAAGAGCCTCAGCCGTTCGGCGGCCGGCGGACCGCTGCCGGACCGGGACCCGGGCCGCGGGCCCGCCGGTCCTCCCCGACCCGTGCCATCCACAGCCTCGCCACGACGCCCTTCCGTGCGCGCCGCCGAGCCGGCGCACCTTCGCCCTGGGAGACACCCATGGTCACCGCCCTGTCCGCGCTCCTGTCCCGGCCCGCACTCCATCAGCCCGACTGGGCCGACCACGAGCACCTTCCCGACATCAAGGACCGGCTGGCCGGTCTGCCGCCGCTGGTCGGCCCGGCCGACGTCCGGCGGCTGCGCTCCGTGCTCGCCGAGGTCGCGGCCGGGCGGGCCCAGGTCGTACAGATCGGCGACTGCGCCGAGGACCCGGCGGAGTGCACCGCGGGCGACGTCGCCCGCAAGACCGGGCTGCTGGACGTCCTGGCCGGCATCGTCACGATGGCCACCCACCGGCCGGTGGTCCGGGTCGGCCGGATGGCCGGCCAGTTCGCCAAGCCCCGCTCCAAACCGACCGAGTTCGTCGGCGGCCTGGAGATCCCGGTCTTCCGCGGCCACCTGGTCAACAGCCCCGAACCCGACCCGGAGCTGCGCCGCCCCGACCCGCGGCGGCTGCTCGACTGCTACTGGGCGGCGGCCGAGGCGATGACCCAACTCGGCTGGCCGGATCCGGACCGCCGCTCGCCGCTCAGCCCGCCGGTGTGGACCAGCCACGAGGCGCTGCTGCTCGACTACGAAGTTCCGATGATCCGTCAGATCAGTTACACCGAAAGCCTCCTGACGTCCACGCACTGGCCGTGGATCGGCGAGCGGACCCGCGACGTGGCCGGCGCCCACGTCGCGATGCTCGCGTCCGTGGCCAACCCGGTCGCGTGCAAGGTGGGCCCCGGCATGGCGCCCGAGGAACTGCTGGAGCTGTGCGCGCGGCTCGACCCGCGCCGCGAGCCCGGACGGCTGACCCTGATCGCCCGGATGGGCGCCGAGGTCGTCGCCGACCGGCTGCCCGCGCTGGTCAGGGCCGTCCGGGAGGCCGGCCACCCGGTCATCTGGCTCACCGACCCGATGCACGGCAACACCGTCACCACGCCCGGTGGGCTGAAGACCCGCTTCGTGGAGACCGTCGTCCGGGAGATCCAGCACTTCCAGTACGCCGTCCGCTCCGAGGGCGGCGTGGCCGGCGGCCTGCACCTGGAGACCACGCCCGACGACGTCACCGAGTGCGCCCACGACGCCTCCGGGATGGCGCACGTCGGCGACAAGTACACCAGCTTCTGCGATCCCCGGCTCAACCCCGGCCAGGCCATCACCGTGGTCTCCGCCTGGGAGGGCTGACCCGCCGCGCCCGGAACGGCGCCACGCACCGCCACACCGAGAGAGCAACCGAGAGAGCAACGGGCCGGCCGCGCGCCGGCCCCGAGGGAGGTCCGGCAGTGACGAACACGATCGCCCTGGTCACCGGGGCAGCAGGCGGCATCGGCGCGGCCGTGGTCCGCGCCCTGGCCGAACAGGGCACCGCGGTGGCCGCGGCGGACCGCGACGAGGAGGGCCTGCGCAAGACCGTGGCCGCCCTCGCCGAGGAGGGCCTGCGGGCCGAGGCCTACCCGGTGGACGTCAGCGACCACCGCGCCGTCGACCTGCTCGTCGACCAGGTGGAGCGCGAACTCGGGCCGGTGGACCAACTGGTCAACGCCGCCGGGGTGCTGCGCCTCGGCGAGGTCCGGGACTTCTCCGTCGAGGACTGGGCGGCCACCTTCGCGGTCAACGTCAACGGCGTCTTCCACGTTTCCCGCGCGGTGGTCGACCGGATGATCCCGCGCGGGCGCGGCGCCATCGTCACCGTCGCCTCCAACGCCGCCCGCACCCCGCGCACCGAGATGGCCGCCTACGCCGCCTCCAAGGCCGCCGCGACGATGTTCACCAAGAGCCTCGGCCTGGAGGTCGCCAGGTACGGCATCCGCTGCAACCTCGTCGCCCCCGGATCCACCGACACCCCGATGCTCACCTCGATGTGGCACGACGAATCCGGCCCGCAGGGCACCCTGCACGGTCGCGCGGACGCCTTCCGGGTCGGCATCCCGCTCAACAAGCTGGCCAGCCCCGCCGACATCGCCGCCGCCGTGCTCTTCCTGCTCTCCGACGCGGCCGGCCACATCACCCTGCACGACCTCACCGTCGACGGCGGCGCCGGCCTCGGCGCCTGACCGGCTCGCCCAACTCACCACTCCCCCAGGAGAGTCCACCGCATGGCAGGCATTCCGACCATCGAGCCCTATCCGATGCCGACCGCGGGCGAGCTGCCCGACAACACCGTGTCGTGGACCGTCCGCCCGGACCGCGCGGTGCTGCTCGTGCACGACATGCAGCGCTACTTCCTGCGCCCCTTCCCGGCGGACGAGGCACCCGGCCGGGAGCTGCTGCACAACGCCGCCCTGCTGCGCCGCCAGGCCGCCGAGCTCGGCGTGCCGGTCGCCTACACCGCCCAGCCGGGCGGCATGACCACCGAACAGCGCGGGCTGCTGCTGGACTTCTGGGGCCCCGGGATGCGGATGGACCCGGTCGACCGCGAGGTCGTCGAGTCGCTCGCCCCGGCCCCCGGCGACTGGCTGCTCACCAAGTGGCGCTACAGCGCCTTCTTCCGCTCCGACCTGCTCCAGCGGATGCGCGAGGAGGGCCGCGACCAGCTGATCCTGTGCGGCGTGTACGCCCACGTGGGCGTACTGATGACGGCCGTCGACGCCTTCACCAACGACATCCGGCCGTTCCTGGTCGCCGACGCCGTCGCGGACTTCTCCGCCGCCCACCACCGGCTCGCCCTGGAGTACGCCGCCGCACGCTGCGCGATGCTGATCACCGCCAAGGAGACCTTCGCATGACCGACCGGACGACGGACCGGGCGAGCGAGCCGACGACGGACCGGGCGAGCGAGCGGACGACGGACCGGGCGAGCGAGCGGACGACGGACCGGACGACCGAGGAACTGCTGCGCCGGGTGCTCGCGGAGCGGCCGCCCGCCTTCGCCCTCCTGCACCGGCCCGAGACCACCGGCCCGGGCACGCTGGACGTCCTGTTCGGCGAGGTCGCCACCGCGGACACGCTGGACGGTGTCCCGCTGGGCCCCGAGCCCGGCCGCCCGGGCCCGGAGGTCCTGGTCCTGGTCCCGTACCGGCAGATCGCCGAGCGCGGCTTCGAGGCCCAGGACGACGGTGCCCCGCTGCTCGCCATGACGGTGACCGAGCACGCCACCGTCGACCTCGGCGAAGCGCTGGCGCTGATCCCGGACCGGCCCACCGAGCTGACCGGCGCCCGCTTCGACCTCGGCGACGAGGAGTACGCCGACATCGTCCGCCGGGTGGTCGCCGAGGAGATCGGGCAGGGCGTCGGCGCCAACTTCGTCGTCCGCCGCACCTTCCTGGCCGAGATCAGCGACTACACCCTGCACGCCGCGCTGGCCTTCTTCCGCCGGCTGACGGAGCGCGAGGCGGGCGCCTACTGGATCTTCGTCGTGCACACCGGGGAGCGGACATTCGTCGGCGCCAGCCCCGAGCGGCACATCAGCCTGGCCGACGGCGTCGCCGTGATGAACCCGATCAGCGGCACCTACCGCTACCCGGCCTCCGGCCCCACCCTGGCCGGCGTGATGGACTTCCTCGCCGACCGCAAGGAGGCCGACGAGCTCTACATGGTGGTCGACGAGGAGCTCAAGATGATGGCCCGGATCTGCGAGGGCGGCGGCCGGGTGGTCGGCCCGTACCTCAAGGAGATGGCCCGGCTCGCGCACACCGAGTACCTCATCGAGGGCCGGACCGACCGCGACCCGCGCGAGATCCTCCGCGAGACGATGTTCGCCCCGACCGTCACCGGCAGCCCGCTGGAGAGCGCCGCCCGGGTCATCCGCCGTTACGAGCCCGCCGGGCGCGGCTACTACAGCGGCGTGGCCGCGCTGATCGGCCGGGACGAGCACGGCGGGCGCACGATGGACTCCGCGATCCTGATCCGCACCGCCGACATCGACACCGCCGGCCGGATCCGGATCGGAGTCGGCGCCACCCTGGTGCGCCACTCCGACCCGGCCTCCGAGGTCGCCGAGACCAGGGCCAAGGCGGCCGGGCTGCTGGCCGCGCTGGAAGCCGGAGGCCCGCGCACCTTCGCCGGCCACCCCCGGGTACTGGCCGCGCTGGAGCGGCGCAACACCGGCATCTCGGACTTCTGGCTGGCCGAGGACGCGGACCGCGGCCGGCGGCTCGCCGAATTCGCCGGGCGCCGGGTGCTCGTGATCGACGCCGAGGACACCTTCACCGCCATGATCGGCCACCAACTCCAGTCACTGGGGCTTGAGGTGACGATCCGTCGATTCGACGAGCAGTACGCCTTCGACGGCTTCGACCTGGTCGTGATGGGCCCGGGGCCGGGCGACCCGCGGCAGGCCGACCACCCCAAGATCGCCTGTCTGCGCTCCGCGGTGGCCGAGTTGCTCGCCCGGCGGCGCCCGTTCGTCGCGGTCTGTCTCAGTCACCAGGTGCTGTCCACCCTGCTCGGCCTGCCGCTGCGCCGCCGGGACGTCCCCAACCAGGGCGTCCAACGCGAGATCGACCTGTTCGGCGCTCGCGAGCGGGTGGGCTTCTACAACACCTTCGCCGCCATCAGCCCGCACGACACGGTCGACGTGGACGGCGTCGGCACCGTCGAGGCCGCCCGCGACCGGGAGACCGGCGAGGTGCACGCCCTGCGCGGCCCGCACTTCGCGTCCATGCAGTTCCACGCCGAGTCGGTGCTCACCCAGGACGGCCCCCGGATCGTCGGTGGCCTGATCGCCGAGGTCCTCCGTGCCGGGGCGATCCTTGCCGGGTAGTCTCCGGGAGAGCGCACGGGAGAGAGGCCGACAGGATGGGCGATGACCGCGCCACCGGCGAATGGGGAGCGGAACTGCTCGACGTCGGGGCCTACCTGGCCCGCATCGGCGTCCCTGGCCCGCTGCCCCCCGAGCCCGGGACGCTGCGCCGGCTGCACCGCGCCCACCTGCTGGCCCTCCCGTTCGAGAACCTCGACATCCCGCTCGGCCGCGGCGTCCCGCTCGACCTGGACCGCGTCCAGGCCAAGCTGGTCGCCGGCGGCCGCGGCGGCTACTGCTTCGAACAGAACCTGCTCTTCGCCGCAGTGCTGGAACGCCTGGGCTTCCAGGTCACCAGGCTCGCCGCCCGAGCCCTGCTGAACGCCGGCCGACCGCTGCCGCGCACCCACCTGGTGCTGCTGGTGACGGTCGGCCGGGCGCGTTTCCTCGCCGACGTCGGCTTCGGCGACAAGGGGCCGCTGGAGCCGCTGCCGCTGACCGACGGCGCCCTGGCCGAGCCCGACGGCTGGACTCACCGGCTCCGCCGGGTCGGCTCGGAGCCGGACTGCTGGGTGCTCGAACTCCTTCGCCCCGACGGGTGGTTGCCGCTCTACCGGTTCGAGACGGGCCTGCCGCTGCACCAGGTCGACTGCGTGGTGATGAACCACTACACCTCCACCCACGAGCGCTCCCCGTTCACCGGCCGGGCCTACCTGTCCAGGATCACGCCACAGCGCCGGCTCTCCCTCGACGGCCGACGGCTGGTCGTCGGCCGCGCCGACGGCACGACGGAGGCTGCGGACCTCACCGACGAGCGGTACGCCGCCGTCCTCGCGGAGGACTTCGGTGTCCGGCTCGGGCCCGGGGACCTGCGGTCCGTCCTGCGGAGCCTGCCGGCCATCGGCCCCTCCTGACACGCGTCGGCCCCTCCTGAAAAGCGTCGGCTCAGACCTCCTCGGCCGTGGCCAGCTCCCTGGCCAGCTCCAGCCGCTTCACCTTGGTCGTGGCGGTGTGCGGCAGCTCGTCCAGCCGGCGCTGCACCGGCGGGGCCAGTGTGGGCAGGCCGGCCACCGCGCGGTTCCAGCGGGCGAGGTCGAGCGGCTGGTCGTCCCGGGTGCAGACCACGGGCACCGGGGCCTTGTCCCCGCCGGGCACGATGATCACCTCCAGCAGCTCGGGCAGCCGGGTGAACAGCTTGTCCTCCAGGTCCAGGGTGCTGTTGATCCCCGGGATCTCGTCGACCTCGCGGTCCAGCAGGTGCAGGCAGCCCCACCGGGTGCGGTAGCCGAGGTCGCCCATCCGCCACCAGCCGTCCCGCGAGAACTGGCCCTCGAAGCGCTCCCGCTCGCCGAAGTAGGTGACGATCTGCCCGCCGCTGCGCACCTCGATGTGGCCGGGGGAGTTCTTGGTCACCGGCCGGCCGTCCCGGCTGACCACCCGGACCTCGGTCATCCCGGGGAAGGTCCGCCCGACGCAGCGGCCGTCGGCGCCGCTGCGGCGGTGCCGGGTGTAGGTGCGGGCGGCGATGGCGCCGGTCTCGCTCTGCCCGTACGTCTGGGCGAAGAACGGCAGGCTGCGCTCGGACGCGCCCAGCAGGGTGTCGACCGTGCGCGGGTGGATGGCGTCGAAGGTGTTGCTGAAGCAGCGGACCTTGGCCAGCGGCTTCGCCGGGTGGTCCGCCAGGACCTCCCAGCTCAGCAGGGTGTTGGGGTGGGACTCGATCACCCCCGGGGGGATCCGGGCGAACAGCTTCGCGACGTGCTCCGGCTCGTCGTCCCGCAGGATGATCATGGGGTGGCCGCGCAGCGCGAACAGTGCGGCCCCGCTGATCATCCGCGAGTGGGCGAAGGAGACGTGTACGGCGATCGGCTCGTGCCGCCCGACCGGGGCGAGCAGCACCGACTGCGGGCGGCAGCGGGCCTGGATCGTGATGCCGGTCTGGACGGCGAGCTTGGGCAGGCCGGTGGTGCCCGAGGTGTGGGTGATCAGGGCCGGCTGGTCCTGCGGCATGATCACGGGTGCCACCCGCTCGACCCCGGCCAGCCCGGCCAGCGCGGTCGCGCCCGGGAACTCCCCGGTGGCCACCAGCACCCGCTCGGTCAGGTCGAACACCTCGGACGGGAGTTCCTGCTCCAGCTTCGCCGCGTCGGTGAGCAGCGTCGGCCGGGACAGCCGCCCCAGCAGGCGGGCGACGGTGGTGCCGTCCAGCTTCGGGGACAGCAGCACCGGTACCCCGCCGACCCGGGCGACGCTGTAGGCGAGCAGGGAGATGTCGAAGCTGTCCGACTTGTGGATCACCACGTGCGAGCCGGGGCGGACCTGGGAAGCCCACAGTCGGGCGGCGAAGTCGTCGACCAGATCGGCGAGTTCGGTCAGGGTGACCCGCCGGCCCAGCTCCGGGGCGATGTCGAGGTCGTGGTCGAGGTAGACCGGGCTCGCCGGGTGACGGGCGGCCGCGCGGTCGAAGACCGTGCCCAGTCGGATGCCTCGGTTGCCGACGCGTTGCAGGAACATGCTCCTCTTCCCCTTCGGTTGGTCGCAGATCGCTCGGGAGTCCGGCGCCGGGCCGGCCTCACGGCTCGCGCAGGGCCCGGTCGACGAGGGGGCCGGCCGCCCCGGTGTACGAGGTCGGATCGCACAGCCGGGAGAGCTCGGCCCTGCCGAACATGCCGTCGAGAGCAGGCAGTTCGGCGAGCACCTGCTCCAGTGGCCGCCCATCGCGGTCGGCCTCGCCGGAGGCCTCGGTGAGCAGCTGCTTGGCCGTCGCCTTGCCGAGCCGGGGCGCCAGGACGGCGACGATCCGTTCCGAGACGATCTGACTACCCGTCAGTTCCAGGTTGGTGCGCATCCGTTCGGGCCGGACCTCCAGCCCCTCGGCGAGCTCCACCGCAGTGTGCGCGGCGCCCCCGGTCAGCCGCAGCGCCTCGCGCAGCAGCTGCCACTCGGCGTGCCAGGCGCCTCCCGAGCGCTCGTCCTCGGCCAGCAGGCACTGGGTGAGCCCGGTGGCGATCACCGGCACCTGCAGCGCGGCGCTGCGGATCAGGGTGGCCAGTACCGGGTTGCGCTTGTGCGGCATCGCGGAGGAGCTGCCGCGCCCGGCCGCGGTGGGCTCGGCCACCTCGCCGACCTCCGTCCTGGTCAGCGACTGCACGTCGATCGCGATCTTGCCGAGGGCGCCGGCGGTGAAGGCCAGCGCGCCCGCGAGGTCGGCGATCGGGGTGCGCAGCGCGTGCCAGGGCAGCACCGGGCGGGCCAGCCCGGTCTCGGCGGCGAAGGCGGTGAGCAGCCGGTCCAGGTAGTCGCCCGGGTCCGGCGCCGCCCCGTTCGCGGCCGCGCCGTCGATCCGGGCGTATTCCAGGTACCCGGCGAGGGTGCCGGCGGCGCCGCCGAGCGAGACCGGCAGGCCGTGCTCGGCGACGTGCCCGAGCCGCTGCTCGGCGTCCAGGACGAGCCGGCGCCAGCCGGCCGCCTTGAGGCCGAAGGTGGTCGGTACGGCTTGCAGGGCGAGCGTGCGGCCGGGGAGGACGGTGTCCCGGTGCCGTTCGGCGAGGACGGCCAGGGCCCGCGCGGTGCGGGCGAGGTCGGCGCGGATGATCCGCAGGGCCTGGGCGGCCACCAGCATCGCGCCGGTGTCCAGGACGTCCTGGCTGGTGGAGCCGCGGTGGACGTACTCGGCGGCGGCCCGGTCCTCGGCCGCCACCACCCCGGTCAGCGCCCGGACCAGCCCGACCACCGGGTTGGCGGTCTCCCGGGATTCGACCGCGAGGGCCCGCAGGTCCAGCAGCTCGGCGCGGGCCAGGCGGGTGATGGTGTCGGCGGCGGTCTTCGGCAGGGTGCCCAGCCCGGCCTGGGCCCGGGCCAGCGCCGCCTCGGCGTCCAGCATGGCCTGCAGCCAGGCCCGGTCGCAGACGGCGGCCTCGACCGGCGTCCCGGCGCGGACCGGCGAGAGCAGCCCGGAGTCGGTCAGGATGCCGGCCGCGTCGTGCGGGTCGTGCGGGCCGCCGGGTCCGTGCGGGGCGACCGGCTCGTCAGGGTCGGTCATATCAGCACTCCGGTCAGGTCGGTGACGGCCGCGTCCGGCCGGACCCCGAAGGGCAGCTGGGTGGTGGGTGGCAGGGCGAGCAGCGAGCGGGCGATCGCGTCCGAGTCGCCGAGCGTCACCGAGTCCACGCCGGGCCGGATTCCGGCCGCCGTCACCCAGTGCACCGACTCGGTCGGCACCCCGTAGGCGTAGCGCCGCGGGTGCGCGCGGCCCCGGGTGTCCAGCAGCCGGTACGGCCGTTTGGTGACGGCCAGGCCGCCGGTCTCGTAGTCGGTGCCGCCCGTGCCCGGGATCCGGTACGCGGTGGCCTGCTCGGTGCTCAGCAGGTGCTGCAGCAGCGGGTCGGTGGTGCGGCGCAGGTCGGGTTCGGGCAGCCGGGCCTCGATCAGGACGGTGGCGCGCACCGGCGGCTGGGGCACCGCCCGGGAGGTGAGCACGTAGGCGGCCGCCTCGGTGTCGATCCGGATCTCGGTGCCCGGGCCGGTGAGTTCGACCACCCCGGCCTCGATCAGGGCGATCAGCTCCTCGATCCGGGAGACCGGCGGGCCGATCGACAGGAAGGCGTTGAGCGGGGTGTACCAGCCCTCCAGGTCGTCCCGGTGCGAGTTCCCCTCCAGCCCGCCGTGGTCCACCGCGAGGCGGATCTCGTTGCGCAGGTCGCGCAGGATGTCCAGGGCGGTCTTGAGCGGGCCGCTGAGGTTGCCGGCGCGGGCCGCCTCGACGTCCTCGGCCAGGTACCCGAGCAGCCAGTCGCGGAAGTCCTCCGGCCCGGTGAACTCCCGGTCCCCGTAAGGGCGGAAGAGCCGCTCCCAGTCCCAGCGCTCCGACTCGGGGATGCCGTACTCGTCGAGCAGGGCCGCGAAGCCGCCGCCGTGGGCGACCGTCAGGTACCGCTGGACGAAGGGCTCCCGATCGGCGCCGCGGCCCTTCGCGTCGAGCAGCGTGCCGTAGTAGACGCTCTCCACCTCGCGCGCGATCAGCGGCCACAGATCGGTGCGGAACTGCACCGGCTCGCCGGCCGCGGACTGCTCGCGCAGCCCGGCGATGTACTCGGCGGTCAGCAACCGGGGGAAGTAACGGCCGTACGCGCCCTTCTCGTTCTCGCCGCGGGCGTGGTACGGGATGCCGCGGCGCGAAGTGGCGAACAGTTTCGGCTCCCGGCCCGACGGCCGGTACACCAGCCGTCCGTCCGCGCGGACGAAGGCGCCGCCCCGGCCGACCGTGAACAGGGCCATGTGGTCGAAGAAGTTCAGCCCGAGGCCGCGCAACAGGACGTGCTGGCCCGGCAGGATGCCGCTCAGGTCGAGGTCCGCCGGGTTGGCCGGGGTGATGTAGGTGAGGTGGTGGATCCGGGACAGGCTCGCCGTCCGCTCCTCGTGCGGGGTCGGCCGGGCCGCGACGTGGCCCTGGGCGAGCACGATGGCGTCCAGGCGGTTGAGCCGGCTGCCGTTCTCCAGGCGGATGCCCTGCGGGCCGCCGGGGACACCGTGGGTGTCCGCCATCGCCACCGCCCGCGAGCGGTGCACCTGGACGGTGACGTGCGCGGGCGCGCCGTCCACCACCCGGCGGAAGCTCGCGTTCAGGTAGCGCCCGTAGAACGCCCGGGTGGGGTAGCTGTCGGCCTGCAGGGTGCGGGCCTCGGCCACGCACTCCTCGTCCTGCCCGGAGGCGGCGCCGGCCTCGGCGACCTCCACCGCCCACTCCCACAGGCTCGGACCGGGCTCGATCGGGCCGTCGATCCGGGAACTGTCGTCGGTGTACACGGTGATCTGCGAGGCGACGGTGTTCATCAGCAGGTGCCGTGACTGGTCCTGGCGCCAGACGGCGCCGGCGCCGGGCGCGGCCGGGTCGACCATGTGCACCGTGATGGAGCCGTGCGAGGGCGCTGCGCGCTCGTTGGCGCAGAGCCGTTCCAGAACGGACAGGCCGCGCGGGCCGGCCCCGATGACGCAGACCTCCAGTGCCGCCTTGCTGCCCACTGTGCTCATGCGCCCGCCTCGCTTCGCTCGGCAGGGGCGTGCGCCCACGCGGACCTCTCGATGACGAGCTCGCTTCGCTCACTCACGGCTTCACGTCCTCCACGTCTTCCACGTCCACCCGGGTGCCCTGCAGGGCTTCGGCGAGCAGCAGGCGGGCGAGCTCCAGGCGCTTGATCTTGGTGGTGGCGGTCCTCGGCAGCTCCTCCAGCCGCCGGTGGACCGGCTCGGCCATCGGCGGCAGCGACGCCGCGGCGCGCCGCCAGGCCGCCAGGTCCAGTGGTTCGTCGTCCTTGGTGCACACCACCGGCACGGCCCTGCCGTCCGGGCCGGGGATGATGATGACCTCGGCGAGGCCGGGCAGCTGGCCGAACAGGGTGTCCTCGGCCGCGAGGGTGCTGCCGAAGCCCTCGATCAGGTCGACCTCGCGGTCCAGCAGGTGCACGCAGCCCCACTTGGTGCGGTAGCCGACGTCGCCCATCCGCCACCAGCCGTCCGCCGACACCTGGGCGTCGTAGCGGTCCTGCTCGCCGAGATAGGTGACGATGCGTCCGTCGCTGCGCACCTCGATGAAGCCCGGGTTCCGCTCGGACGGCGGGTTGCCGTTCCGGCTGACCACCCGGACGTCGGTCATCCCGGGGAACGGCATGCCGACGCAGCGGCCGTCGTCGTCCAGGGTGCGGCGCCGGGTGAAGCCGCGGACGATGGCCGGGCCGACCTCGCTCTGCCCGTACAGCTGGCCGAAGAGCGGCGAGCGGCGCCGGGTGGCGCGCAGCAACCGGTGCACGGTCCGCGGGTGGATCGCGTCGAAGGTGCTGCTGAACAGCTTGACGTTGGACAGTGGGCCGCGCGGGTCCTGCGCCAACTCCTCCCACTCCATGAAGGAGTTGGGGTGCGCCTCCAGGATGCCCGGCTTCAGCCGCGCGAACAGGTCGCCGACGTGCTTCGGGTCCGACTCGCGCAGCACGACCAGCGGGAAGCCGCGGTAGAGCGAGATCGCCAGCGCGGTGATCAGCCGCGAGTGGACGAAGGAGACGTGGATGGCGATGGTCTCCCGGCCCGGGATCAGCGGGGCGATGACGGAGGCCTGCGGGCGGTAGCGGGACTGCAGGCTGAACCCGGTGTGCACGGCCAGCTTGGGCGTCCCGGTGGTGCCCGAGGTGTGGGTGATCAGCGTCGGGTGGTCGGCCGGCATGATGACGGGTTTGACCCTCTCCACCCCGGCCAGCGCCCGCAGTTCGACGGCATCCCGGTACGAGCCGGAGGTCAGCACCACCCGGTCGGCGAGGTCGAAGACCGTCTCGGGCAGCACGTTCTCCAGCTTCTCCTGGTCGGTCACCAGGAACGGCCGGTCGGTGCGGCGGACCAGCTCGGCGACCGTCGCGCCGTCCAGAGCCGGCGACAGCAGGACCGGGACCGCCCCGATCCGCGCCGCCGCGCACGCGAGCAGCGTGATGTCGAAGCCGTCGGCCTTGTACACCACCACCCGCCGGCTCGGCCGCACGCCCGCCGCCCAGAGCCGGGAGGCCAGGTCGTCCACCAGGTCCGACACCTCGGCGACAGTCGCCCTGCGGCCCAACTCCGGTGCCGCGTCGAGGTCGTGGTCGAGGATGAGGACGTTCGCGCCGTGTCTGGCCGCGGCGCGTTCGAAGAGCATCCCGAGCTGAATTCCCCGGTTTCCGATACGTTGAAGAAGCACCTGTACGCCTCCCGGGCCGCGGCTGTGCGCCGTCGGCGCCTGACGTGAATGGAATGGACACCACCCGCGGTGAAAGGGACACCGTCCGAGGTGAATTGGCGTGCCCGGGCGTCCGAATGGCCGCGTGCCCGGGCACGAGCCCGGGAATTCCGGGCGAATCGCGGAAAGGCCGGATACCGCCCGGCGTCACGCCTCTTCGACGACGGCCTTGATGCGCTGCAGGGTGGCGGCCAGATCGCCGGAGATCTTGTCGCCCCACTCCGCGAAGAAGCGCTGCTTCTCGGCCGCGTCCATCTCCGCGGTGATGCCCTTGATGCCCTGGGTGGCCGAGTCCATGCGGAAGTGGTGGGTCAGCAGGCTGCCGCCGCCCTCGGCTGCTTCGATGTCGAAGCCCCAGATGCTCTCCTGCTTCTGGCCGTCCGAGTTGTGTATCGCCCACCGGAAGGTCCGGCCCGGCTCCGCGGTGACCACCTCGGACTGGGTCGTCCACCGGCCGCGGACCACCGGCGCCCAGGCGACGATGTCGTCGCCGCGGAGGTTGTCGCCGCGGAACACGGACCCGACGGCGGCCGGCTCGCCGACCGTCCATTCACCGCCCAGGCATTCCGGGCTCCATTCGCCGCTGCGCGGCAGGTCGCTGATCACCGCGTAGACCTCGATCGGTGTCGCGGAAATGCGAATGTCGGCGTCGGCGGAGAATATCGGCTGCTTCTCGTTGATGGTTTCGCCCATGCCGGGGATCGTCCCAGCCCGGCCCCGGAGGGGGTCAAGGGCAGGCCGGCGGGTCCGTCAACTCCGTGATTCCGTGTCAACTCCGGCCCGGGGCCGCGGCGAACGGCCGCGAACCGGCCGGCACCGCGGGCCGTGAACCGGCCGTCCCCTCGAACCGCTACGAACCGGCCCGGATCTCGCGGGCGAAGTGCAGGGCGACGATCGACATCCGGGCCGTGTGATAAAAGCGGTGCGCGCCGTGGTTGGTCACCCCCGAGTCGAGCTCGATCCGGGCGCACCCCGTCCGCCGGGCCCGCTCCTCCAGCTCCGCCATCAGCCGCCCGCCGACCCCCGCCGACCGCACCGCGCGGTCGGTCACCAGGTCGTCGACGAACAGCAGCCGGCCGCGGCTGGTCGCCAGCACCCGGTGGGTCGCCACCCCGACGCACCGCCCGCGACCGTCGTACGCGGCGGTGAAGACCAGCCCCTGCGCGTGCGCCTCGGCGGCGAAGGCGGCGAACCCCTCGGCGGTCAGGGCCGGCCTCAACTGCCGTATCAGCGGCCCGACATCGGTCGCCATGGTGGCGTTTCCCGGTATGACGTCAACCATCGTCAGTTCCATCCCCCGATCTTCGCAGGGAATGCCGGTCCTCGGTCCGGGCGGGACCGGGAGTCCTGGCCCGTGGTCAGCCCGTGGTCAGCCCGTGGTCAGCCCGCGCAGGTCGGGCAGAGGCCGCGGTAGGTGACGGCGGCGTCGGTGACGGTGAAGCCGAAGCGCTGGTCGGCGGGGAGAGCGGTGAGGGGGTCGTCGGTGGGGTGGACGTCGCGGATGGTGCCGCAGTGGGTGCAGACGAGGTGCTGGTGCGGGTGGTGGGCGTTGGGGTCGTAGCGCTTGGCCCGGCCGTCGGTGGAGACCTCGATGACCTCACCGAGGGTGACCAGTTCGCCGAGGGTGTTGTAGACGGTGGCCCGGGAGATCTCGGGCAGGCGTTCGGCGGCTCGGGCGTGGACCTCGTCGGCGGTGAGGTGAACGTGCTCGCCGTCCAGGACCTCCGCCACGACACGCCGCTGGGAGGTGAGGCGCCAGCCGCGTCCGCGCAGTCGTTCCAGCAGGTCACTCATATCGGTTCACCTATTCAGGTCAATGGGAGGACCGGATTTTACCAAGTGATTGCGGCTTCTCTCCGGTTCCCGATCGGATATGGGTTTGGTGTCAATCTTGACGTGGATCGTGTCCATCGTAGGATCGGCTCCGGCGATAGCCTGGGTAGCAGGAAGTAGCAGTCAAGACACCGTGATCCGCCTTGTAGGGAAGGATTTCCATGTCTGAGAACCACGATCCCATCGTTACCGAACCCGAGCCGCAGGCGGAGGGCACGGGGGGCTGCCCGGTGGCCCACGGGCGCGCGCCGCACCCCACCCAGGGCGGCGGAAACCGCCAGTGGTGGCCGGAGCGGCTCAATCTGAAGATCCTCGCGAAGAATCCGGCCGTGGCGAATCCGCTCGGCGCGGACTTCGACTACGCCGCGGCGTTCGGATCCCTCGACCTTCCGACCGTGAAGCGGGACATCGAGACGGCCCTCACCACCTCGCACGCGTGGTGGCCGGCCGACTACGGGCACTACGGCCCCTTCATCATCCGGATGGCGTGGCACAGCGCGGGCACCTACCGGATCAGCGACGGCCGCGGCGGCGCCGGCGCCGGGCAGCAGCGCTTCGCCCCGCTGAACAGCTGGCCCGACAACGCCAGCCTGGACAAGGCCCGCCGCCTGCTGTGGCCGGTGAAGAAGAAGTACGGCCGCAACCTCTCCTGGGCCGACCTGATGATCCTGGCCGGGAACGTCGCCCTGGAGTCGATGGGCTTCGAGACCTTCGGCTTCGGCGGCGGCCGCGTGGACGAGTGGGAGCCGGACGAGGACGTCTACTGGGGCCCGGAGACCACCTGGCTCGGCGACGAGCGCTACACCGGCGACCGCCAGCTGGAGCGCCCGCTCGCCGCCGTCCAGATGGGCCTGATCTACGTCAACCCCGAGGGCCCCAACGGCACCCCGGACCCGCTCGCCGCCGCCCGCGACATCCGCGAGACCTTCTACCGGATGGCGATGAACGACGAGGAGACCGTCGCGCTGATCGCCGGCGGCCACACCTTCGGCAAGACCCACGGCGCGGGCCCGGCGGACAACGTCGGCCCCGACCCCGAGGACGCCCCGATCGAGCAGCAGGGCCTCGGCTGGAAGAGCACCTTCCGCACCGGCAAGGGCGCGGACGCGATCACCAGCGGCCTGGAGGGTGCCTGGACGGCCACCCCGGTGACCTGGGACAACAGCTTCTTCGAGACGCTGTTCGGCTACGAGTGGGAGCTGGCCAAGAGCCCGGCCGGCGCCTTCCAGTGGAAGCCGAAGGGCGGCGCCGGAGCGGGCACCGTCCCGGACGCCCACGACCCGTCCAAGCGGCACGCCCCGACGATGCTGACCACCGACCTCTCGCTGCGCCTGGACCCGGTCTACGAGCCGATCTCCCGGCGCTTCCTGGAGCACCCCGAGCAGCTCGCGGACGCCTTCGCCCGCGCCTGGTTCAAGCTGACCCACCGCGACATGGGCCCGCTCGCCCGCTACGTCGGCGCGGAGGTCCCGAGCGAGCAACTGGTGTGGCAGGACCCGCTGCCCGCGGTCGGCTACCAGCAGATCGACGCCGCGGACGTCGCGGCCCTGCGGGAGCGGATCGCCGCCTCCGGGCTGTCGGTGTCCGAGCTGGTGTCCACGGCGTGGGCGGCGGCCTCCTCGTTCCGCGGCAGCGACAAGCGCGGCGGCGCCAACGGCGGCCGGATCCGGCTCCAGCCGCAGATCGGCTGGGAGGTCAACGAGCCGGACCGGCTGGCCTCGGTGCTGCGCACCCTGGAGGGCGTGCAGCAGGAGTTCAACGCCCGGTCCGGCGCCAAGCAGGTCTCGCTGGCGGACGTGGTGGTGCTGGCCGGCGGCGTCGGCGTGGAGAAGGCCGCCCGGGCGGCCGGCCGCGACGTGGTGGTGCCGTTCACTCCCGGCCGGGCGGACGCGACGCAGGAGCTCACCGACGTCGACTCCTTCGCGGCGATGGAGCCGACCTCGGACGGCTTCCGCAACTACGTGGGCAAGGGCAGCCGGCTGGCCGCCGAGTACCTGCTGCTCGACAAGGCGAACCTGCTGACCCTGAGCGCGCCCGAACTGACCGTGCTGGTCGGCGGCCTGCGCGTGCTGGGCGCCAACTACCAGCAGTCCCCGCACGGCGTCCTCACCGGGACCCCCGAGGCCCTGACGAACGACTTCTTCGTCAACCTGCTCGACCTGGGCACGGAGTGGAAGGCCACCTCGGAGGACGGGCACACCTTCGAGGGCCGGGACGCGGCCACCGGCGCGCTCAAGTGGACCGGCACCCGGGCCGACCTGGTCTTCGGCTCCAACTCCGAACTGCGCGCCGTCGCCGAGGTCTACGCGAGCGACGACGCGAAGGAGAAGTTCGTGGCGGACTTCGTCGCGGCCTGGGTCAAGGTGATGAACCTGGACCGGTTCGACGTCGCCTGACCCCGCGACCGCCTGAGCCCGCGATCGTCCGATCCCGGGTTCCCGGGCGGCCGACGGGGGTTGGCGTCAGCCCGCCATCGGCCCGGAGGTGCACGCCTCCGGGCCGATGGCGGACCGCTACCGGGGTTGCGCCGCAGTGCCGACGCTGACCAGCCCGGTCTCGTAGGCGGCGACCACCGCCTGGGCCCGGTCCCGCAGGTTCAGCTTGCCGAGGATCCGGGCCACGTGCGTCTTGACGGTCGCCTCGGAGAGCTGGAGCCGGGCGGCGAGTTCGGCGTTGCTGAGGCCGCGGGCGAGCAGGCCCATCACCTCCCGCTCGCGCGGGGTGAGCGCGGCCAGTTCGCGGTGCGGGGCGGCGGTGGGGGCGTCCGGGCGGGCGAAGCGTTCGACCAGGCGGCGGGTGATCGCCGGGGCCAGCAGCGCGTCGCCGGTGCGGACCAGCCGGACGGCGGCGGCCAGGTGCTCCGGGGTGACGTCCTTGAGCAGGAAGCCGCTCGCCCCGGCCGCCATCGCGGCGTAGACGTACTGGTCGAGGTCGAAGGTGGTCAGCATGATCACCCGCGGCGGGTGGTCCGCCGGGCCGGTGTCGGCGAGGATCCGGCGGGTGGCCTCCAGCCCGTCCAGGCCGGGCATCCGGATGTCCATCAGGACGACGTCCGGGCGGGTGCGGCGGACGGCGGCGACGGCCTGCTCGCCGCCCTCGGCCTCGGCGACCACCTCGATCCCCTCCGATTCGAGGATCAGCCGGAACCCGGTGCGGACCAGGGCCTGGTCGTCGGCCACCACCACGCGCAGCGCCTGCTCGCTCATGAACTCTCCAGGGGGATCAGGGCCTTGACGCGGTAGCCGCCGCGCGGCCGGGGGCCGGTGTGCAGGGTGCCGCCGTAGACGGCGAGGCGTTCGCGCAGGCCGATCAGGCCGCGGCCGTTGCCGGTGGCGGCGGCGCCGGTGGTCCGGCCGCCGGTGTCGGTGACCTCCACCCGCAGGTGGCCGGGGGCGTACTCGACGGTCACCGCGGCATCCGCGCCGCCCGCGTGCTTGACGGTGTTGGTGAGCGCCTCCTGGACCACGCGGTAGGCGGCGAGTTCGACCCCGGGCGGGACGGCCCGGCGCTCCCCGGTGACGGTCAGCTCGACCGGCAGCCCGGCCCGCCGGACGCCGTCGACCAGCGCGTCCAGTCGGCCCAGGCCCGGCTGCGGGCTGAGATCTGCGGTCGCGGCCGGGTCGTCGCCGGTCTCCGAGTCGATCGTCAACAGGCCCATGACCTGGCGTAGTTCGGTCATCGCGGCGCGACCGCCGGCCTCCACCGCGGCCATCGCCTCGCGGGCCTTGTCCGGGGCGCTGTCCAGGATCTTGCGGGCGGCCCCGGCCTGGATCGTCATCATGCTCACGTTGTGCGTCACCACGTCGTGCAACTCCCGGGCGATCCGCGCCCGTTCGAGCTCCACCGCGTGCTCCACCGCGTGCTCCAGCGCGGCCAGCCGCCCGCGCTCCAGGGCGGACAGCCGTTCGCGCTCCTCGTCCACCCGGCGGCGCCACATCCGCAGTTCGTAGGCGACCGCGAACACCGGCACCAGGACCAGCAGCGCGATCACCGCGTTGGGGAAGTGCGGCAGCTTGGCGTCGTCGAAGAGCACCACCAGCGTCACGGCGGCCGCCGGCAGGCTCGGCAGCAGCGCCGCCGGGCGGCGCCCGTACGCGGCGGCGCTGTAGGCGGCGACGATGACGGCCACGCCGGCCGCGTACGCGATGTCCTCCGACTGGTGACGCACCAGCAGCGCGGCCGGCAGCACCGCCCACAGCACCGTCAGCGGGAGGCGGCGGCGCAGCACCAGCGGCATCGGCACGAGCGGCACCAGCAGCATCGGCCCGTACCAGCCGGTGCCGTGACCCCTGCTCGCGGTGGTGGCGTAGCGGGCGCAGGCGAAGGCGAGGAACAGGGCCAGGGCCAGGTCGAAGGCCTGGCCGCGCCGGGTCGGCCGGGGCGGCGGCGCGGCGCCCGGGGGTTCGGCCAGGCGGGCCGCCGCGCGTAGCCGCGCCGCTGTCGGGAGGTTGATCACCGGGACATTGTGGGGGCCGGGGGCCGTCGGGGACAGCCCCTCGGGCGGCGGTGGCCGCTACACCCGGCGACTACCTCGCAAGGATGACGCCGCGCCGGGTCGCTCGGACGGGGTAGCGGAGTTGCCCCGGGCGACGGACGCGGGTGCGCGCCGCCCGTCCGTACCTTCGTGTCGTCCACCAGGCGGGAACGTACGAGGAGCGGGGAATGAGCAGCGATCCGGTGATCGAACTGAGCGGTGTGAGCCGCCACTACGAGGGCGCGCGGGCGGCGCTGGACGAGGTCACGCTGAGCGTGCGGGCGGGGGAGTCGGTGGCGGTGCTCGGCCCGTCCGGCAGCGGGAAGTCCACCCTGCTCAACCTGGTGGCCGGGCTGGACCGGCCGAGCGCCGGGACGGTCACCGTGGCCGGGGTCCGGGTCGACCGGCTGGGCGAGGCGGGCTCGGCCCGCTACCGGCGCGGCACGATCGGCATGGTGTTCCAGTTCTTCAACCTGCTGGACGACCTCACCGTGGCCGACAACGTGGTGCTCGCCGGCGAACTCGCGGGCGTCCCGCGCGCCGAGGCCCGGCGCCGGGCCGCAGAGCTGCTGGAGTCGCTCGGCATCGACCGGCACGCCCGCGCCCACCCGGCCCGGCTCTCCGGTGGTGAGCGCCAACGCGTCGCGGTGGCAAGGGCGTTGATGAACAGGCCGACGCTGCTGCTGGCCGACGAGCCGACCGGCGCGCTGGACTCGGCCTCCGGCGAGGACGTCAAGGAGCTGTTCCGGGAGCTGCACGAGGACGGCCAGACCATCCTGATCGTCACCCACGACCTGACCCTCGCCGAGGACTGCGCCACCCGCACGGTCCGGATGCGGGACGGCCGGATCGACTCCGACTCGGCGGTGGCGGCATGACCGCGCTGGGCAGGGTGGTGCGCGCGGGTGTCCGTCGGCGCCGCACGCAGTCCGTCGCGATCGGGCTGGCCGCTCTGGTGGCCACCGCCTGCTCCGTCCTCGGCGGCTCGCTGCTGGTGGCCTCGCAGCAGCCCTTCGACCAGGCCTTCGGCGGCCAGCACGGCGCCCACCTCACCGCGCGCTTCGACGGCGCCCGGGCCACCGCCGCCCAACTCGCCGACACCGCGCACGCCCCCGGGGTGACGGCCGCCGCCGGGCCGTTCCGCACCGTCACCGTCGATCCCGAACCGGGCCCAGGCGCGGGCGGTGCGGGCGGTGCGACCGGCGCGGGCGGTGCGACCGGCACGGACGGGGAGGGGATGGAGCCGATGACCGTCGCGGGCCGCGCCGACGCCGCCGGCGGTGTGGACAACATCGAGCTACTGCAGGGAAGTTGGCCCAAGCAGCCGGGGGAGGTGGTGCTCGACGCGAGCTACGGCAGCCCCGTCCGGGAGGTCGGCGGCACACTGCGCCTGCCCGGCCTGCCGGGCGCGCCGACCCTCACCGTCGTCGGCTTCGGCCGGTCCGTCAGCCGCACCGCCGACGCCTGGGTGACGCCGGACGGCCTCGCCGCGCTCACCGCGCCCGGCAGCACCCCCGGCTACGAGATGCTCTACCGCTTCACGCAGGCGGCCACCGCCGAGGCGCTCGCCGCCGACCGGGCCGCCGTCGCCGCCGCCGCACCCGCCGGTGCGCTGACCGGCGCCCAGTCCTGGCTCACCGCCAAGCAGGGCTCCGACCGCAACACCGCGATGTTCCTGCCGTTCATGGTCGCCTTCGGCCTGCTCGGCATGGCGATGTCGGTCCTGGTGGCGGGGAACGTGGTGGCCGGGGCCGTCGGCACCGCCACCCGGCGGATCGGCGTGCTCAAGGCGCTCGGCTGCACGCCCGCCCAGGTGGTCCGCGCGTACGTCGCCCAGGCACTGATCCCGGCCACCGTCGGCACGCTGGCCGGGGTGGTCGCGGGCAACCTGCTGACCCTCCCGGTGCTCGCCACCACCGGGCGGATCTACGGCACCAGCACCTCCGGCATCGCCCCCTGGGTGGACGTCGCGGTGGCCGGCGGCACCCTGGCGGCCGTCGCCCTGGTCGCCTGGGCCGCCGCCGCCCGCGCCGGACGGCTGCGCACGGTGGACGCGCTCGCCGTCGGCCGTACGGCGGGCGGCACCCGGCGGGACCGGGCGGCGGCCCGCGCCGCCGAGCTGGCCGCCCGGCTGCCGCTGCCCCGGCCGCTGAGCCTCGGCCTCGCCCAGCCCTTCGCCCGCCCCGCCCGGGCCGCCGGGATGCTCGCGGCCGTGCTGTTCGGCACGGCGGCCGCGGTCTTCGCGGTGGGCATGGGCGGGACGATGACCTGGGTGCAGGCGGCGAAGGACCACGACACCGCGGACGTCGTCGTGCACCCGCAGCGGCCCGTCGGCCCGCCCGGGGCGACACCTCCCGCCAGGCCGGCCGCCGCCGACCCGGCCGCCGTCACCGCCGCCCTGGACGCCCAGCCGGGCACGGCCGGCTACTTCGGCGACGGCACCGAGGACGTGACGGTCCCCGGCGTCGCGGGGAGCACCAGGGTGACCGCGTTCGACGGCGACGCGACCGGGGCCGGCTACCGGATGGTCTCCGGGCGCTGGTTCCGGGCCCCGGGCGAGGCCGTCGCCCCGGCCACCTTCCTCACCGAGGCCTCGGTGGCGCTCGGCGACCAGGTCACCTTCACCTCCCACGGCAGGGCGGTCACCGTCCGGATCGTCGGCGAGGTCTTCGACCCGCACATGCAGACCAACGAACTGTTCACCGACGCCGCCGGCTACCCGCCCGGCGCCGCCCCGCACCCGGACTCCTGGTCCGTCGCGCTGAAGCCCGGCACCGACCGCGCCGCCTACGCCACCGCCCTCGGTGCCGCCCTCGCCCCGGTGCGGATGACGGCCGAGGCAGGCGGGTCGCACGGCTCCAGCGGCTCCATCGCCGCCCTGAACTCCCTCACCGCCACGCTCACCGCGCTGCTCGTCGTGGTCGCCGGGCTCGGGGTGTTCAACACCGTCGTCCTGGAGATCCGGGAGCGGAAGCGGGACACGGGCGTCGCCAAGGCGCTCGGCATGACCCCGGCGCAGACCGTGGGCGGGGCGCTCGCCCCGGTCGTCCTGGTCGGCGCGCTCGGCGGCGCGAGCGGCCTCCCGGTCGGGCTGCTGCTGCACCGGCTGACGGTGCCCGCCATGGGGCACAGCGCCGGGCTCCGCTTCCCCGCCTCGGCCCTCGACGTGTTCGGCACGCCGGTGCTGGCGCTGCTCGGGCTCGGCGGCGTGCTGATCGCGGTGCTCGGGGCGCTGCTGCCCGCCGTCCGGGCGGCCCGGGCGCGGACGGTCGAGGCGCTGCGGGCCGAGTGAGGGTTCGGGTGAGGGGTCGAGTGAGGGGTCGGGCGGCGGGTCAGGCGCCCTTGTCGGGCCGGTGACCCTCCGCCTTGGGCTCCTCCGCCGTGTGCCGCTCGGCCGGATCCTGTTCTGCCGCGTTCTGCTCTGCCGTGTCCTGCTCCGCCTTGTGCTCGGCGGCCCGGACCTGCTCGGCGAAGGCCTGCGCGTCGATCCGCTCGACCGTGGCCCCGTGCCGGGAGGCCAGGTCGTCGGCCCGGTCGGGAGAGGACTCCCGGAGCTCCAGGACGAGCAGCGCGCCGCCGTCCGGGACGCGGGGCGAGAGCATGATCAGCCCGGCGCCGCCCTCCGTCGCCCGGCCCTCCTCGGCCGCGTTGCCGAGCGCCGCACCCGCCGCGAAGCCGAGCAGGACGCCGATCGGCCCGCCGACCAGTCCCACCAGGCCGCCGAGGACGCCGGAGCTGACGGTGGTCACGCCCGCGCCCCGGGTGAAGGTGTCCTGGATCTCCAACAGGCCGTCGGCGCTGCGCTCCAGGGCCGCCAGCTGCCGCAGGCCCGGCAGGTGCTGCGCCTCGTCGAAGGTCGCCCGCCACGCGGTGGCGTCCGGGAAGGTCAGCAGGACGACGTTGTGCTGCTCGCTCATCGCGCTCCGATCGGGCCGGGGGCGGGGGTCGCCGGATTCCATCGTGACCTTCAGTGCCCGGCCCGGCCACAGGAGCGACGGGCGGCGCGGACTGCCCGGGGCCCGGCCGTTCAAACGTGGGGCCCGGTTCAGTCCCCCGTCGTGGTCTGGATTCCGGACAGGTGTAGGGCGATGCGAGGTCCGACGGGCGAGCCGGGGCACGGGCGCGGCCTGCGGGAGCGGGACGGGCAGGGGAGGCCTCGTCCCTATTTCGACCCTGGCCAAAATTGTGCCCGGTGCAAGGCACACCCCTGGTGCGGCGGGTGGGGCGGTGCCAGGATCCCGACCCGGCACGACCGTGCCAGACCCGAATGTCTGAAGGAGGCACCATGCAGCCCACGGCAGAGCAGGTCCGCGCGCTCAAGGACGAGGACTTCCGGCTCACCCTCGGCCAGGGCCACCAGGTCCACCCGGCCGGCGACCTGTCGGACGAGGTCTACGTGACCGCCGCGGTGCAGGCCAGCACCTGTGGTGGCTGGAGCAGCTGCGCCCACGTCTGCAGCTTCTGAGTCCGCCGTCCGCGGCGCGGACCCCGGCCGCACCGCCGGAGCCCGCGTCGCGGACGCACGACCCGGCCGGTGAGCGCGCGCCCCGGCCGCACCGCCGGGGCGCGTACGTCCGGTGCCGCAACCGTCGGGCACCAAGCACCGCAACCGTCGCGCACGAACCGAGCATGGAGAGACCGCCCGTGGTTGACGCGTCCGAAATCCGGCGGGCCGCCGCCCGAGCCGTCCCGCTCGCCGCCCGCGGTCCGCTGCCCGACCCGGACGCCCGGCGCGCCGAACAGACTGAACGGGCCGACCGTGCGGGGCGGGTCCTCGACCGCTGGCGCGCCCAGCCGCCCTTCGACCGGGAGGACTGGTTCGAGCGCCGCCTCGCCGCCGACCGCCTCGACCCGGACGGGCTGCGCGCCCTGCTCGCCGAACACCCGGCCGACCTCGCGGACCGCCTCGGCACCCCCGCCTGGGCCGAGCGCCTCGCCGCCGCCTTCGAGGCCGGGCACACCCTCGACCTCCCCGAGGACCACGCCTTCGCCCGGCTCGTCGCCCCACTGCTCGCCGACGCCCGCGACCGCCTGCGCACCGGCCTCGCCGAACTCGGCCCCGCCACCGCGGACGCTGCCACCCCCGGCCCCGCCACCCTCGGTACCCCCGACCAGCTCACCGCCCTCGTCCTGCCCGCACTCACCGCGACCGCGCACACCACAGCCGTCCGCACCGTCATCACCGAACTCCACGTCGCCCGTCTCTCCGGCGAGTTGACCGGAGACACCCCCGAGCAGCGGTACCGGAACTTCCTCGACCGGCTCACCGAACCCGGCCGCGCCGTCCGACTCCTCGCCGAATACCCGGTGCTGGCGTACCGGCTGGCCACCGCTGCCGAACAGTGGACCGCCACCTGCCTCACCCTGTACCGCCGCCTCGCCGCCGACCTCCCCGCCCTCGCCCGCACCTTCGCCGACGGCCGCCCGCTCGGCCGCCTCACCGAACTCGCCACCGGCCTCGGCGACCCGCACCGGGGCGGCGCCACCGTCAGCGCCCTGCGCTTCGAACACGGCACCCGGATCGTCTACAAGCCGCGCCCGCTCGGCGCCGAGACGCACTTCCAGCACCTCCTGCGCTGGCTCAACCCCCGACTCCGGCTGCCGCTGCACGACCTCGCCCACCTGGCCCGCGACGGCTACGGCTGGGTCGCCCACGCCACCGCCGAACCAGCCCGCGACGACGCCGAGTTGAGCGACTTCTACCACCGCGCCGGCACCCTCGCCGCGCTGCTCCACACCCTCGACGCGGTCGACTGCCACGCCCAGAACCTGATCGCCGTCCGCGACCAGCCGGTCCTGATCGACCTGGAAGCGCTGTTCCACCCCGACCTGCCCGAACCCGCCAAGGACCTCTCCGAGTCCGAACGGCTCGCCCGCCACGAGGCCCGGCACTCGGTGCTGCGCTCCGGCCTGCTGCCCGAGCGCATGTGGGACGAGGGCAACGGCGGCACCGACCTCTCCGCCCTCGGCTGGGATCCGGGCAGCCTCCCGCCGCGCCCGGCCCCCGTCCTGGTCGACCAGGGCACCGACCGGCTCCGCCTGGAGTACCGCCGGATGCCCGTCGCGGCGCCCGGCAGCCGGCCCGTCCCGCCCGGGCGGCCGCTGCGCCTGGCCGACCACGTCGGCGAACTCGAAGCCGGCTTTACCGAGGCCTACCGGCTGCTCGCCACCCACAAGGGCGAACTCCGGGATCTCATCCGGGCGTTCGCCGCCGACGAGACCAGGATGCTCCGCCGCGACACCTTCGAGTACCGCAGCCTGCTCGCCACCGCCTGCCACCCCGACCTGCTCCGCGACGGCCTCGACCAGGACCGCCACTTCGACCGGCTCTGGGCGCTCCCCGCCTGGGAGGAGCACGCGCTCGCCTACGTCGACCACGAGCGCGCCGACCTCTGGCGCGGGGACGTCCCGGTCTTCACCATCCGCCCCGACGGCGTCGACGCCCGCTCCTCCACCGGAGCCCTGATCCCCGGCGTCACCGACCGGCCCGCACTCGACCTCGCCCTCGCCAAGGCGGACGCCCTCGGCGAACCGGACCTTGCCCGCCAACTCCAGCTGCTGCGCCTGTCGGTGACCACCGCGGACGGCGCCCGCGAGCCGCGCCGCCACCCGGCCACGTCCCCTCCCGCGCAACCCGGGAAGCCCGCCGAAGGCCTGGACCTGGCCTCCCGCGCCCTCGCCAAAGCCGTCGACGCCGGCGAACAACTCCTCCGCGAGGCCTACCGGGGGAGCGCGGACCTCGCCTGGGCCGGCCCCAACTGGACCCCGCCCGGCCGCTGGGCACCCGCCGAACTCGGCCCCGACCTCTACAGCGGGACGGCCGGCGTCACCCTCTTCCTCCACCAGCTCGCCACCGTCACCGGCGATCGCGAGCACCGAAACACCGCCCAGGCAGCTGAACTGACGCTGCGTCATCAAATCCGGCGACGTGCCGACCGCCTCGGCGGCGGCCTCTCCGGCGTCGGCGGCGTCCTCTACGCCCTCGCCCACCTCGCCGCCCACCACCCCGACGCCGAACTCCACGCCCTGGCCGCCCAGGTGGTGCGCCGCAGCGCCGCCCTCGCCGCCGACGACGCCCAGCACGACCTCCTCGCCGGCAACGCGGGCACCATCGGCGGACTGCTCGCCTGGGCGGCCGTCCGCCCCGGCCCCGCCGTCACCGATGCCCTCGCCGCCTGCGCCGAACGCCTCGTCCGGGCCGCCGCGCCGTACCCCGAAGGCGGCGCCGGTTGGCTGCCCGTCTCCCTCGCCGGCGCCGTCAAGCGCCCGCTGGCCGGTTTCGCGCACGGCGGCTCCGGCATCGCCTGGGCGCTCGCCCGCGCCGGCCGGTACCTCGGTGATCCCCGGCTGCCCCAACTCGCCCTCGCCGCCGTCGCGTACGAACGCACCCTGTTCGACCCGGCCGCTGCCAACTGGCGCGACGTCCGCGAGGACGACGGCCCCGACGCGCCCTACTACCCCGCCCTCTGGTGCCACGGCGCCTCGGGCATCGCGCTCGCCCGCACCGAACTCGCCGAACTCCTGCCCGAAGCCCGCGAGTTGCTCCTCGCCGAACGCGACACCGCCCTGACCACCGTCCTCCGCGAGGGCTTCGGCCACAACTTCTCGCTCTGCCACGGTGACTTCGGCAACCTCGAACCCCTCCTCCTCGCCGGCGACCGCTGGCGCACCGCCGCCCTGCGGCAGGCCCACGCCACCCTCGACGACCTCGACACCCGCGGCTGGATCTGCGGCCTCCCGCACGGTGTCCACAGCCCCTCCCTGATGGTCGGCCTCGCCGGCACCGGCCACGGCCTGCTCCGCCTCGCCGACCCCACCACCCCCTCCCTCCTCGCGCTCCACCCGCCGACCCGCTGAGACGGTCGGCGAGGTCGGCGAGGTCGGCGAGGTCGGCAAGGTCGGCGAGGTCGGGCCGCGCGGGCTCGACCGGAACGTTCATGTGATCGTCGGACCGCACGTCCGGAGTGCACCGCAACCGACCCCTGAATCGAACATCGCGGACCCTCCCGGTGATCGATTGCCACCAACTCGCCGCCGCCGACACGGAATCGCCCGGATCGAGTGAGACCGGCCGGGACACGCCGGACGGCCCGGCGGACCGCTGCCAGGATCGGGGTCCGCACCGCAGCCAGCCCTTCGCAGAGTGCCCTCCGGCACCGCTGCCGACCCCACACGCCCACACGGCGGTGAGGGCTGCCCGCGCGCGGATCCGCTGCGGCCACCGGCCGCCGTACCAGGGAGCAGGGAGCACTGTGTCCGAACAGATCGTGAAGCCCGAGAAGCCCCACACCCCGCCCGACCACACCCCGCCCGACCACACCCCGCCCGACCGAACCTCGCCCGACCACGACCAGGATCAGGACCAGCACGACCAGGATCAGGATCGGCACGACGAGGAACTGCGCCTGCGCTTCCCCGGCGACCGCCGCGCCGAGGCCGGCGCGTCGATGTCGGCGAGCGCGATGCTGCGCCGCCTCCCGCACCTGGTGCGCCGCGCGCTGGCGCTGGCGTGGGCGGCGGACCGGACGTTCACCGTGCTGCTGCTGGTGTGCCAGGCGCTGGCGGGCGTGTTTGGGGCGTTGGCGCTGTACGCGACGACCGGCGCCCTGGGCGCGCTGCTGGTGGCGGGCCCGGTGGGGGAGCACCTGCGGACCGCCGCGCCGTCGCTGCTCCTGCTGACCGTCTCGGCCGCGCTGCGCGCGGTGCTGGGGATCGCGGTGGTGGGGCTGTCCGGCCGGGTGTCGCCGAGGGTCACCCGGGAGGCGGAGCTGGCGCTGATCGCCGCCGGGTGCGCGGCCGAGCTGCGGGCGTACGACGAGCCCGCGTACAACGAGCAGTGGGAGGCGGCCGACCGGGGTGCCTCGACCACGCCGGATCTGCTCTCCAACGCCCAGGACGTGATCGCCTCGACGGTCTCGCTGGCCGCTGCGGCGGGTGTCCTGGCGACGCTCCACCCGTGGCTGGTGCCGCTGCTGCTGCTGGGTTCGGTGCCGACCGGGGTGGCGGCCGTCCGGACGGCCCGGATCCACTACCTGGCGGCGGTGGCCACCAACGAGGACCGTGGCGCGCTGCGCGTCTACCGCTGGTTCCTGATCGACAAGACCCGCGCGGACCAGGTCCGTTCGGACCAGGTCACGCCGTTCCTGATGGCCAAGTACCGCCGCGCCGAGGAGAAGATCGTCGAGGCGACGGACCGGGCGACCAGGGAGGCGGCGAAGGTCTCCCTGCTGGCCTCGCTGGGCACGGGGGCGGGCAGCGCGCTGGTCTGGGGCACGCTGCTGTACCTGGTGGCGAGCGGCCGGATCGACCTGGCGGCGGCGGGTACGGCGACGTTCGCGCTGCGGACGGCCTCGTCCGGGTTGCAGGGCCTGGTCGGCAACGGCGCCCGGCTGTACCGGATGGGCCTGTACCTGGACGACTACTTCACCTTCCTGGACGAGGCCGGCGGCCACCGGATCCGGCGCGGCGGGATCGTGCCGGACGCGCCGCAACTGGTGGAGGTCGCGGACCTCGGGCACGCCTACCCCGGCGAGCAGCAGGAACCGGCGCTGTGCGGGGTCAGCATGACGCTGCGGGCCGGGGAGGTGGTGGCGGTGATCGGGCAGAACGGCAGCGGCAAGTCGACGCTGCTGAAGCTGCTGTCCGGCCTCTACCTGCCGCAGTCCGGCCGGATCTGCTGGGACGGCGTGCCGGTGCAGGAACTGGACGCGGACGGCATGTGGTCGCGGGTGGCCCGGGTGCCGCAGGAGTTCGCGCGCTGGCCGCTGGGGGCGGCCGAGAACGTCCACCTGGGGCACCTCACCGAGCAGGTGATGGCGGACGTGGAGCGGGCGGCCGCGCGGACGGGTTTCGACGAGATCGTGGCCCGGCTGCGGTCGGGCTGGCGCACGCTGCTGGCCCAGGGCTGGTGGGGCGGCGCCGAGTTGTCGGGCGGCGGCTGGCAGCGGGCGGCGGTGGCCCGGGCGCTGTACCGGACGGTGCGCAGCCCGGGGCTGCTGATCCTGGACGAGCCGACCTCGGACCTGGACCCGCGCGCCGAGCACCGCATCCTGCACGCGCTGCGCGCCCTCGCCCCGGGGCGGATCACGCTGCTGGTGACGCACAACATCGCCAACGCGGCGGTGGCGGACCGGGTGATCGTGATGGACCGGGGCCGGATCGTGCAGACCGGCACCTGGACGGAGCTGGCGGCGCGCCCGGACGGGCTGTTCCGTGAGCTGCTGGACCTCCAGCGGGACCGGACGGTCCCGGCGCAGCGGGTCTGACGTCCTCGGCCGGCGAGGGCCGGTGCTGACCGTCCTCCGTACCGTCGTCGTCACGGCGGTACGGAGGACGGGAGGCGCCCGCCGGACGCGCGGGGTCTCGTTGACGGCCCTGCGCCAGTGGGTCGGTGAGTCAGAGCGCCGGTGGGCCAGTGCGTCAGTGCGCGGTGCGGGCCGCGTCGCGCAGCCTGCGCCAGGTGCGGCTGACGGACGCCAGCCCGGCCCGCCCGGCGCCGGTCCCGCCGCCTTCCCAGGTCCGGGCCGCCTCGGCGAACGTCTCCGCGCGCTCCGCGTTCTCGGCCGCCGCCTCCGCCCGGGCCGCCCGTGCCTGCGCGGCCCGGGCGGCGAGCCGCAGGTCCTCCGGTTCGATCGTGTCGAGCCTCGTCCGGACGTGGTCGAGCAGCGCGGCGCAGGAGTCGTCGATCGCGGCCTCGCCCAGCGGGCGCGCCGGGAGGTCCAGCCCGTCCGTCAACCGCTGCTCCAGGGCGGCCCGCAGGTCCGGCACGGAGATGTCGCGGATCGTGAGGGACAGGTGGGCGGAGAGGCCGGCGGCGCCGACCGCGCGGTGCGCGAAGCCGCGCGGGACGTAGAGCACGCTGCCGGGTTCGAGGACGCTGTGCAGGAGCCGCGGGGAGTGCTCGTCGTCGGGGAGTTCTCCCGGCGTCCAGTCCGCCGCGGTCGGCGCGTCGTGGACGTACCAGGTCTTGTGTCCGGCCGCCTGGAGGACGAACACGTCGGCGTCGTCGCGGTGCACCGCGAGGCCCTGGCCGCCGGCGGGCGTGACGAAGAAGAACGCCTCCACCCGCCGGTCGAGTTCTTCGGACAGCCGCGCCACGAGCTCGCCCGTCGGGCGGTGCCACTGGTCGACGCAGCGCAGCAGCAGCGTCGCCCCGACGCCCAGGAGCACGAGGACCTTCGCGCGGTCGGCGAAGCCGTGGTACGTGATGCCGTTGACCGTGCGTGACGTGGTGTAGGCCTCGGGCGGAACGGTCACCTTGGTGGAGCGGACCATCTCCAGGTAGGGGGTGCGCAGCAGCCCGGTGTCGAAGGCGGCGTCCAACGCGTCCAGGTCGAACGGCGAGGCGAGTTTCTCCGGCGTGAAGACGGCGGGCTTGCGCTGCCACTGGTGGCCGGTGAAGCTGCGGACGTCGCCGACCCAGTCGGCCAGCGTGGGCGATTCCATGGTGTGTCCCGTGGTGTCAGGGTGTTCGGGGCTCGCGGGTCAGGCCCTGGCCGCGGCGTCGAACCGTACGGAGAGCAGGGAGCGCAGGGGGACGTGCGTCTCCTGCTGCGGGCCGCGAATGGCGAGCCGGTGGTCGAAGGCGACGTTCAGCAGGCGTTCGGCCAGGGGTACGACCAGGTGCTTGGCCCAGCAGCGGGCCCCGTCGAAGCCGAACGGCATGAACCCGGGCGTCTTCTCCGGGTCCGCCACCCCGGCCCACCGTTCGGGCCGGAACTCCAGCGGGTCGGACCAGTGCTCCGGGTGGCGGTGCATCAGGAGCGGGAAGAGCGCGACGCGGTCCTCGGGGCGGATCTCGGGGTGCAGTCCGGTGTAGGCGTGGCCGTCGTTGCGGAACAGCATCCACGCGGGCGGGAGCAGCCGCAGGGTCTCCCACAGGACCTCGGTGAGGTCGGCGCGGGCGTCCTCCCGCTCCCGGTCCGGCCCCATGAGCCACAGGGCGTTGCCGGCCAGTGCGGCCACCCCGTCGCAGAGGGTGGCCGTCGACCGCCGGTACAGCGCGATGGCCTGCCTCCGCTCCCGGGTGTCGGAGGCGTCGCGGATCTGCCCGGCCAGCGCGGTGCTCCTGCCCTCGGCGGCGGATCCCGGCCAGACGGTGACGGCGCGGTCGACGATCCGGGAGAGCCGGTCGGAGCGGGTGACGCCGCGTTTCGACAGGAGGGAGACCGGCAGTGGGTCGGACGCGAAGAGCCATCGGCGCAGGTAGGAGGTGGCCGCGTAGGGCCAGGCGCCGGACAGCCCGCGTGCCGGGGGCGGCGGGGTCCTGATGCCCGCCATGACGTCCTGACCCAGCGCGCGGATCGTCCGGGTCGCGCTGTCGTGGTGGATGTCCGCTCCCGCGGCGGGCTTGTAGACCGAGCGCTCCGCCGACCGCACGGGGCGCGCCGCGACGATTTCGGCCATCAGCTCGCTGTCGGAGACGCCGACCGTGCGGGCGTCGATCCGGAATACCTTTTCTTCCCTGGTCAGCAGGTCCTGGATCTTCGGGGCGTAAACAATGGAATGGCTGCGCCCGGCTGTCGGCGCCATTTCTTCCATGAGAATCCCGCCTCCAATGAAATGGCGATGGAATGGATTCCCCCGGCGGGCGGAGAACTCCGGGCAGGCGGGGGAACTCCGGGCAGGTGAAAGGGTGGGGCGCTCTGCAGCGCCGGCGGGGGCCGCGGCCCGGCCGTGGCCCGGCCACGGCCCCCGTTGGTGACAATGCGTCAGATGACGTGCGCGATCCACGAGTGGTCGGCGAGGTCCTCGTCACGCTTGAACTTCTTCACGATAGCCTTGATCATCTTCATGGGTACTCTCCATTCCCGGGATGGCAGGCACGGTGGAGCAAGGATGCCCGCGGCTTGGCGGAAATTCGGTATTCCGATCGGAACCCCGAACCGACTTTCATCTAACTCCGGACCTTAACCGAAAGCTAGGGCTCCTGACACTCTTTTGACAAAGGATGACCTCCTCGCCGGTCCGGATTGTGCGGCGCATTAGATGGCCGATCGTTATAACTTCCCGAGGCGTGCGGTGGGGGACCATATCGGTATGGAGCTGAGGATTGAGGCCACCGACCTGCCGGGGCGTGAGTGTGCCGCCGCGCCGGGCTTCCCGGGCTACCGGGACCTGTACGTCGCCGTCCAACGCCGGGGCCGCCCGGCCGAGTTGCTCGACCTGTTCCCGGGGGACGCGCCGCGCGCCCGCTGGTCGCTGGAGTGCGAGGCGAGGCCGGCACCCGGAGGTGCGGACCTCGCCGGAGGTGTGGACCTCACCGGCCGGTACGTGCAGGGCGGTCCCGGCGCCCGGTTCGTCTACCTGAACTGGGTGACCGGGAACGGCGACGGCTGGGCGCTGTTCCGCCGGGCCAAGCTGCTGCTGGCGGCGGTCGACCGGGAGGTCGTCGAGGCGGCGGTGGAGCGCGGCGTCCTGGTGGCCCGGCTGCGCCTGACGGACGCCAAGGGCCGTCCGCTGTGTGCCGCCGTCCGCCCGCCCGTGGTGACCTGGTCGGCGGAGGGCTGAGTGCGAGGGGCCCGAACGCGCGAGGAGGGCCCCGCCGCACGCGGGGCCCTCCTCGATGTTCGGTATGCGCAGGTCAGTTGTACGTGGTGGTGACGGTCACGCCGCCGAAGCCCTGCTGGGCGTAGAGGCTGAAGTACACCCAGCCGGACGGCGGGTTGGTGATGGTGAGGGTCTCGCCGTTGCCGGCGTTGGTGGACTTGGCCAGGTTCGACCCGGTGGTGGCCCACGCACCCCCGTTGTAGTAGAGGTCGGCGTTGCCGGTGCCGCCGCTGGTGGTGATGGTCAGCTGCTTCACGCCGGCGGGCAGGTTGAGGAAGTTGTAGCTGTAGTTGCCGGTGGTGGCGGCGACGCCGTCGCGGCGGCAGTTCTTGTCGTACTGCCGGGTGTCGCCGGCGGTGCACAGCGGGGCCTGGCTGGTGGGCAGGCTGCCGCAGTTGTCGGCGCCGCAGGCCTTGAGCCAGATGGCGAAGTCGGCGTCGTAGCGGGTGCCGATGGTGGTCTTGAGCAGGGTGCGAGCGCCGTTCCAGTCGCCGACGCGGTACTTGGCGAGGAGCGCGTCGACGTCCTGCGGGTGCGACTGGAGCATGTAGCGCACGGCCAGGTAGCCCCAGTTGTAGACCTTGGTGGAGTCGGAGTTGTCGTAGGTGTTGTCGAAGAGGGTGCTCAGCGCGTAGGTGCCCTTGCCGGCCTGGGCGACGGCGGCGTCGTAGTGGACGCCCCGGTAGCTGTACGAGATGTACTCGGCGAGGCCCTCGACCCACCAGACGGTCGGGGTGGTCATGCCGGCGTCGAAGTCGCCGTAGAAGTCGTAGCGGCCGTCGAGGTAGTGGGTGTACTCGTGGTTGAGGTTCCAGATCTGGAAGGCGGGGCGCAGCCAGTCGGCCTCGTGCGCGATGAAGCGGGCCTGGTTGCCGGCCTTGGCCGGGTCGCCCTCCTCGTACATGCCGCCGTTGTCGACGGCGATGTCGTACATCTTCCAGGCGTAGAGGCTGTAGTTGTAGTAGTCGTCGAAGACGACGACCTCAAGGCTGGTGTTGTTGTCGTTGGCGACCGGGCCGTTGTCCTTGACCACCTGGTGGAAGAACTGGTCCTCGTTGATCAGGCTGGTGCAGGTGTCGGCGAGCTGCTGCGCGGTCATGTCCTGGGCGCGGATGCGCAGGTTGGCGTTGCAGGTGTGGTCGACGGTGAGCACGAGCGGGACGAGCCGGGCGGCCAGGTCGCAGGTGCCGTAGTAGGCGCAGTTGCCGGTGTCCTTCTTCTCCGCGAACCAGACCAGGTTCATGGTGAGCGGGGCGGTGGCGCCGACCAGCGGGTAGCGGTTGACCAGGTCCTTGACGATCGGCCGGCCCTGGGCCCTGGTGGCGTCGTTGGCGACCAGGTTGCCGATCTGGATGCCGATCGAGGTGACCAGGTCGGAGCCGTTCAGCTGGGAGCTGTTGCGGGTGACGAAGGACGCCATGGTGGTGGCGAAGGAGGGGTCGGCCTGGAGGGCCGCGGTGAAGGCGGGGAGGTCGAAGCCGCGCTCGATGACGGTCTTGGTGTTGGCGACGGCGGTGGCCATCGAGCCGGTCCAGGCGCCGGTGTAGTCGGCGAGCAGGCGCTTGACGACGCCGGTGTAGCGGGCGTTCTCCTGGGCGCTGTCGATCAGGGTGACGGCCTCGGCGAGGGTCGCGCCGTTGGCCTCGGTGACGTCCTTGCTGTGCGGGGCGGCGAAGAAGCCGTCGAGGGCGCCGCGGATGGCGGTCTGCAGGGTGGCGCCGTACGGGCCGACCACGTCCGGGTTGTACCACTGCACGTAGTAGCCGGCGCGCAGGAACAGGACCAGCTGGCCGGCGGAGGTGGAGTCGTCGCCGGGGTAGGTGGCGGAGACGTCCCGCAGGGCGTTGGCGACGGTGGCCATCTGGGCCTCGTTGAACGCGGCCTTGGCGTCGTTGCCGGTCAGGGCGAACAGCGTGTTGACGCAGTCGAGGCCGGCGGCCTCGACCCGCTGGACGAGCGCGGCCCCGGTGTTGCCGGTGAAGGCGGAGACGTCGCAGGCGGGGGCGGCCGCGAGCTGCTTGGCGGCCTTGGCGGCCTTGGCGTCGACACCGGCCCCGGTGGTGCTGGCCGCCGTCGGGGCGGTCGCCTTGGCCTGCTCGTCGGCGGCCAGCGGGCGGGCGTCCTTCGGGGTGTCGGGGGACTTGGGCACGGGCACGGAGCGCGGTGCGGCCGCCTTGCCGGTGGGGGTGGTCGAGGCGTGGGCCGCGGGGGTGTCGGCGGCGTGGGCCTGGGGTGCGAAGAGACCGAGTGCGAGGAAGAAGGCGACGCCGAGCGCAGGGAGTCTGCGCGCGCCGGCCTTAGCTATCCGGGAGGGACGCATCTGTGGGGGCCTCCGGGGCCGTTGAGGGTTGCCGTGTGGTTGGGGGCACACGGTTCCTGATGTGTGACATGTAAAATGTCACACCTGTTGCGGCCGGGGGAAGGCTTGGGAACGGATTCGCGTCGGGCGAGATCGAACCGTTGTCAGGTCGGCGCGCCGCGTCGGGCCGGCGCACCCCGCCACGTCGGCGCGCCGCGTCAGGCCGGCGCACCCCGTCAGGTCGGCCCGACGGCGGATCAACCCGCCGTCAGGCCAACCCGCCGTCAGGCCGCGGCAGTCCGCGCCAACGGCGTCAACGCCGCGAACTCCAGCGGCGCCGACGGATCCACCGACAGCTCCGCCGGAGCCGGCTCGGCGCCGGAGCGGACCAGCAGATCGCCGATCGCCGCCACCATCGCCCCGTTGTCCGTGCAGAGCCTCAGCGGCGGCACCCGCAGCGCGATCCCGGCCGCCGCGCAGCGCTCCTCGGCCAGCGACCGCACCCGGGAGTTGGCCGCGACCCCGCCGACCACCACCAGGGTGCCGATCCCGTGATCGGTGCAGGCTCGCACCGCCTTGCGGGTCAGCACGTCGGCGATCGCCTCCTGCAACCCGGCCGCCGCGTCCGGCACGTACGGGTCCGAGCCGCCCGAGCGCCGCGCCTCCACCCAGCGGGCGGCGGCCGTCTTGAGCCCGGAGAACGAGAACGCGTACGGGTCGTCCCGCGGTCCGGTCAGCGGCCGCGGCAGGCGGACGGCCGTCGGGTCGCCGTCCCGGGCCGCCCGGTCGATCGCCGGACCGCCGGGGTAGGGGAGGCCGAGGATCCGGGCGACCTTGTCGAAGCACTCGCCGGCCGCGTCGTCCAGGGTGTCGCCGAGGTGGACGATCGGATCGCGGGCGAGGTCGCGCACCAGCAGCAGCGAGGTGTGCCCGCCCGAGACGATCAGCACCACGCAGGGGTTCGGCAGCGGCCCGCCGTCCAGCGTCGCGGCGGCGACGTGCCCGGCCAGGTGGTGCACCCCGTACAGCGGGACGCCGAGCGAGAACGCGTAGCCCTTGGCCGCGGCCACCCCGACCTGGAGCGCCCCGGCCAGCCCCGGACCGGTCGTCACCGCGACGGCGCCGATGTCGGCGAGCGTCAGCCCGGCCCGCGCCAGCGCCTCGCCGACCACCGGCGCCATCGCGTGGACGTGCGCCCGGGCGGCGATCTCCGGCACCACCCCGCCGAAGCGGGCGTGCTCGTCCATCGACGACGCCACCGCCTGCCCGAGCAGTACGCCGTCCCGGACCAGACCCGCGCCGGTCTCGTCGCAGGAGGACTCGATCCCCAGCACCACCGGTGACCCTGTCACAGTCACTCACCCTCATCACTCATTACATGCACTCGCGACCATTGTGCCCGACGAGACGTGAGGAATAAGCAGGAGCCCATGCTTCGTTCCTGCAACTCATACGCAATAGTGTTGTCCCGGCACGATCATCACTGTTCATCGAAAGGGGCTGTGTCCCAGCATGGGCACCTACTCGCTTCCCGACCTGCCGTACGACTACTCCGCGCTTGAGCGGGCGATGTCCCCCGAGATCCTCGAACTGCACCACTCCAAGCACCACGCCGCCTACGTCAAGGGTGCGAACGACACCCTGGACCAGCTGGCCGAGGCGCGCGACAAGGAGCAGTTCGGCGGCCTGGTCGGCCTGCAGAAGACCTTCGCCTTCCACCTGTCCGGCCACGTGCTGCACTCGCTGTTCTGGCAGAACCTCTCCCCGGAGGGCGGCGACCGCCCCGAGGGCGAGCTGGCCGACGCCATCACCGAGCACTTCGGAAGCTTCGAGGCCTTCCGCAAGCAGCTCACCATCGCCACCACCGGCGTGCAGGGCTCCGGCTGGGGCATCCTCTCCTGGGAGCCCCTCGGCAAGCGCCTGATCGTCGAGCAGGTCTACGACCACCACGGCAACGTCGGCCAGGGCACCACCCCGCTGCTCGCCTTCGACGCCTGGGAGCACGCCTACTACCTGCAGTACCGCAACGTCCGCCCCGACTACGTCGAGAAGCTCTGGGACGTCGTCAACTGGCAGGACGTCTCGACCCGCTTCGCGGCCGCCAAGACCGTCTGACGCGCACTAGGTGAACGGCCCCGGACCGGTCGGGCGGTCCGGGGCCTTCCTTGTGTCAGGAGAGCTGCAACAACGCCTTCCGGTGCCGCCAGGCGAGCCGCAGGAGCGCCGCACCGGCGGGCTGCATCGGCTCGGTGGCGGTGAGGCGATCCACCTGCTCGGCCGTGAACGGGATGCCGGCCGAGCGTCCGGTGGCGTCCTCCAGGCCAACGCGGTGGCCTTCGTCGTTGGTCGAGACGATGCGCCGGAACGTGTCGTCGAACAGCTCGGCGTCGAACACGGCCACGGTCAGCATGTCGGTGACGAGCGTCAGCGGATCCATCCCGAGGCCCAGCCAGAACACCCGCAGGCGGCCGTCCGCGCGCGCCGCGGTGAGCGACTTGTCGAGCGGCCAGGCGGCGTAGTCGATCGGCGCCCTGTCGCTCCCGTAGTCCTCGGTGCTGCCGAGCAACTCCTCGCTCAGCTCCCGCAGGATCGCCCGCCAGAGGTCGAAGTCGTTCCCCTCGTTCCACGGCGCATCGTGCGAGGCCTGGAACATCCCGACCGGCATCACCTGGAAGAGACCCCCGCCGCTGGCGACCTTCTCGGGGTCTCGCCAGTGCAGCACGAACTCCGCCTCGCCGGTCCTGCGATCGTGCCGGATCGTCAGCGTGCTGATGGCCGCCATGACCGGCCGGCGCGCGAGGTCGGTCGGATCGCCGATGGCGGCCCGGAAGGGCGTGGCGGCCTCGCCCGCCAGGACCGCCGCAGCGTACTCGTGCGCGACGGCCTCACAGATGTTGATCACGTCGAAGTACCGGCCGCGGCCGAAGGTCAGCGTCGGATCGCCCGCAGACGTCCCGACATCAAGCAGGCGGTAGCAGCTTCGATCCTCGAACAGCCTGGGCCTGGCGAGCTCCCGCACCACGTCGGCGTAGCGACGGTAGGTCGTGCCGCCCCTCTGACGCGGGCGGATGCGGTCGAGCTCCGGCTCGCCGCCGTCCAGCTCGGCCTCCGGCGAGTCCGGCTGCCAGCGCAGTCGGACACGCTCCAGCGGCACCGGCTGCTCCGGAATCCAGTGCCGCCGAGCCAGCAACGGAGTCCCCGGGACCAGCCGTTCGGGATCGCTCTCGGCAAGGAGCCGATTGGTCAACTCGAAGCGATGGTCGTTGAGGAAGCTCCGCACCCATCGCCACTGCTCCCGACTGTCGGACGGGCCCGGTTGGTCGTTTGCCACGGTTCACCCTAACGCCGCAGCTCGTTCGTCGAGTTCCCCGGCACCGGCCACATCGCGGAGGCGGTAGAGGCGGGCCCGCAGGTCGCGGACGGCGTCCTGGACCTTGACCGAGCGGATGCCGTCCGCGCAGTCGAGGAAGTCGTTCCAGGACGCGAGGGCGCCGTCGACGTCGTCCTGCCGGAGACGGACGGTGCCGAGGTCGGCGAGGACGATCGCCCGGGTGCGGCGGCGGTCGAGGCCGTGGATGTCGAGCGCGTGGTGGAGGTGTTCCTGCGCGCTGCTGTAGTCGCCGAGTCGGGCGAGGACCATGCCGGACTCGTGGGCCCACCGGCCGATGCTGTAGTGCGAGGCCCACGACTCGCCGGGCGCGCCGGTGGCCCGTTCGATCGCGCTCTGGGACGCGGCGAGCGAGCTGGTCGCGGTGCGCCGGTCGCCGTCGAGGGCAGCGGCGGTGGCCAGGGTGGCCTGGTAGTAGGCGAGTGCTCGGGAGTCATCGAGGTGTTCGGCCTGGTCGACGCACTCTTCCGCTATCCGCACGGCGGTGGGCCTGAAACCCAGGTCGATGGCCTGGACGGCCAGACCGCGCAGGGCGGTGGCGGCCAACTCGGCGTCGCCGGCCTCGGAAGCGAGCCGGAAGGAATGCGCGTAGTACTGCTGGGCGGCGTCCTGGTTCCCCTCGTCCTGGGCCATCCACCCGGCCAGGTGGACGAGTTGGGAGGTCGCCGCGAACAGCTCCCGGCCGACGGCTTCACTCCACGTCCCGTCCAGCCAGGGCGCGACGTCGTCCTGGAGGTAGCGGACGGCGAGATGGCGGGCATGGCCGCCACCGAGCTCGGCGGCCGCGTCGCCCAGCGACTTCGTCATCCGGCGGATCGCTGCGACCTCGCCCCGGCCGACCTTCACTGTGCTGTCAGTCTTTCCCTGCACCCGCCGCAGGATGGCATCAGGGTCGGGCAGGCCCAATGCCGCAAGCGCGTACGCACTGGAGGCGGCCACGAATCCCCGGCGATCCACCACGCCCCTCCGGCTCAGCTCGACACCCGATCCAAGGTAACGCCAATTCCGCTCTCCACGTGACCAGTTGTCGGGCTGTTGACCACCTGGAACATCCGATCGGATTCAGGCAAGCAGCCCCGGACCGGCGATCCGGGGCCGTGCCGAATGCGATGGGCGATCCATTCCCCTACGGCAGGGGCCACGCATTCGTCGGGTCGTCCAGCCAGGCCTGATGGCCGCCGGGGCCGATGGTGAGGCCGAGGCGGCTCGGACCGGGGCGGTCATTGTCCAGCCACCAGCGGTGGGCGGCCTCGACTTCGTCCCACAGGCGGCGCGGGCCGTGCTGCCAGACCGTGTACCGCTCGGTGTTCTCGGTGCCGTCCCAGTCGACGGCGGCCCAGGAGCCGCCGTCGGTCGTGGCCACCCAGAGGCGCGTCTCGACGTCGTCGAGATCGGGATCGTGGTGCCAGGCGTACCAGAGGTCGCCGAGGCGGTGCCCGAGGGCGAACTGGGTCTCGAACTCCGAGTCGGCGACGGCCCAGGGGTCGAGCGTGGTCGTGGACTCGTCCGGTACGTGCTCGTCCATGACGACGTCCCGGAAGAGGCGGAGGTCGCGGCGCTGGGTGCGCATCAGCATGAAGGCGCTGTCGGCGGTGTAGCGGCCGGTGGCGGTGCCGTCGCCGGTGACGGTCAGGCGGAGGAGTCCGCCGCAACTCCACTCGTCGTACCAAGGGGTGAGGATCTGCCCGCCGGGCCTGGTCTGGCTGATCCATTCGCCCGGAACGCGCTTCACGGAGCAGGTGGCCATGATCCGGTCGAACGGCGATGCGGCGTTCCAGCCGAGACTTCCGTCGCCGCAGACGACGCTGGGTGCGTAGCCGGTGGCGTCGAGGTTGGTCCGGGCGCGGTGGGCCACGGCGGCGTCGATCTCGATCGTCGTCACGTTCGCCCCACCGAGGCGGTGGGAGAGCAGGGCTGCGTTGTACCCGGTGCCCGCGCCGATCTCAAGAACCCGCATCCCCGGTGTGACGTCCAGGAGTTCGAGCATCTGGAAGACGACAGACGGCTCGGAGGCCGAGGACGACGGCCACGCATCGGCTACATCCGTCGGCTCCGCTCCGTCGTTGACCTGTGTCACCACGGGAACGTCCGAACCGGCGGCGGCGAACCAGCGGTCGGGTTCACGTTCACGGTCGCAGAGCCGGTAGCCGTCACCGTCGGCAAGCCAGATCCGGTCCGGGAGGAAACGATGGCGCGGGGTCGCCTCTGCGGCCCTTCGCCACTCATCGGACACATCGTGGCCGAGAGAGCGGGATACCGCCCGGAGCAGGCCGTTCGTGGCGGCCTGCTCCAGGTCGTTCTGCTGGCTCGTCACTTCCCGTCGCCGTCCTTGCGGTGCTTGGCGGCCGACGACCCGGACGAGGTGTCCGGGGTCGTCTTGTCCTTCCCGAAGTCCTTCCGGTCCTTGTTCGCGTGCTTGCCCTGCCCGCCGTCGTTGCCCCCGCTGCCGCCACCGGAGCTTCCGTCCTTGCCGGTTCCCCATCCCATGGGTGCCTCCTACCTGTCCTGTTCGCGATGATTGTCGCGTGGAGCGCTTGCCCAGGCGCACGGACGTGACAGTGACCAACTGACGTGCCCCGGGCCGATAGGCTCCTTGATGAGAGCGGGACCGCCGTCGCAGGGAGCGAGACCCGCTGACGGGTCTCCGACCGCTCTCGGTCGGGGACGCCTACGACGGTAGGGTCCCGGAGTCGGAACCTGAAGTGACCGCGAGTACAGGTACGTTGGCACGAACTCCCGAAGTGGGGGGCTCTCATGCAGTCAAGCCCGCATCAGTCTCTGACTGTCAGTCAGGGAAGGCCTCGGCGCCCACGCGTGGGCATCATCTCCGGGTACGTCTTTCGGGTGATACGAGAACAGTGCGGGGCCACCCAGGGCGAGTTCGCCGAGCGGTTGGCCGTGTCGACCGACACGATCGCCGGATGGGAGAGTGGTCGGCGCCCGCTCACGGCCGTACCTGTCGGGCAGATGCTCACCTACCGCCATCGGCTGATGCAGATGGGCACAGCGCCCGCACTCCTCCAAACACTGGAGCGATCCTTCGAGGCGGACATCCTGCTCGCCGGCATCGTTGAGGAGAAGTCGCCGACTGTCGGGAGCCCCCTCGGGGCGATGGTGATACGGCGCGACCTCGTGGAGATTCTCATGTGGCCGCTCAGCGGTGCAGCGCCGAAGGCCGTTCGCGACCTCCCGGCCCCGCCGCGTCCACGAAAGGGCCCAGCGCCGGCCGGACCGGAACTCCTCGCCCCCGACCGCGCCCGGTTCTACACGCACCTGCGGCGCGCGGCCGAGGAAGCGCGTGGAACGGACCAGTTCCTCGCCCGCCGCCAAGCGCTGTACCTGGCCGGATACGACGAACAGGGTGACACCCGGGAGTGGCTCGCCCACCAGCAGCGTTCCGAGCAGCCGAACGACTGGCTGAGCCACTGGCTCAACTCCCGTTCCGTCGCCATGGTCTCCGCCCGCCACGGTGACCGGGATCGGATGAGCCACTTCATCGAAACGGCCCTCGCCGATGAGGCGGGCACGATGGCGAACCTCAACTACTGGGCGTACTGGGTCGGCGAGGTCCCGTACCTCGAACTCTCCGACGACTTCATCGCTGCCCGGTCGCCGGGTCCGTGGTCCGGAGACAAGCTCCTCGCGCACCTCGTTCAGGGTCTCGGCCCGCAGTGCGGGTACGCCGAGTTGAACATCCACAGTGTGTGGTCACTGCTCCAGGTCCGGCCGGATCTGCTGCGCTCCGGAACTGCGGCCCGCGCCCTGCGCGAACGGCTCCCGGTGCTGTTGGATGGTCGGGAGCTGTCGCGGCGCGGGCGACGCGAACTCGACAGCATCCGCTACGCGATCCGCCTTGTCGAGGCGTGAGAGGAGCCAGACAGTGACAGACGACCTGACGCCGGTGGCGAGGTTCCTGTTCGAAGCCGGGACGCTCAAGCAGACCAAGCGCACGGGCTGGTGGATGGCCGGCGTCCGCGATCCCGAATCGGTCGCCGAACACTCCTGGCGAACCGCATTGATCGCTTCGATCATTGCCAAGCTCGAAGGCGCGGACCCGGCGCAGGCCGCCTTCCTCGCGGTCTGGCACGACTCCCAGGAGACGCGCACCGGGGACGTCAACCATCTGGGGAAGAAGTACGCGCCCGGCGCCGATCCGGCGGCGGTGACGGCCGACCAGATCGGCGGCATGCCGGAGATCCTCGCCTCGACCATCCGGGATCTCGTCGCGGAGTACGAAGCGAAGGACTCTCCGGAGGCGGTCTGTGCGCGGGATGCCGACAAGCTGGAGTGCCTGATCCAGGGAGTCGAGTACAAGGCGCAGGGCTACGCGAACGCTCAGCGCTGGATCGACAACAGCCGTGGCCGTCTCACCACGACGACCGCCAACGCACTCGCCGACGCCGTCCTGGCAACCGACTCCCTCGACTGGCTCCGTGCCGCACTCGGCGAGAGGCCGAGCTGACGCGGGTCGTGGATCGCGCCTTGAAGGCGGCACCTTGCCGGTGTCGGTCTCAAAGCGGCAGTTCGATGTGATGGTGGACGACGCCGCGCACGAGATCATCCGGGGCCTGGGCTTCACCCCTCGCATCGCGTTCGAGAAGCGGTGCCGCAACTACGGCTTCCAGCGCGACGGAAGGCACCTGCTCGCCACGCTCGTTCGCGTTCCCGAGTTGGACGACGCCACGTTCATCGAGGTCGAGACGACGGCCGCCACAGAGGCCGACCTCACGCCGGCCCTCGCCCTGGTGCGTGTGGTGTTGGCCGAACTGGGCATCAAAGACGCCGACTTGACCGCCGAGCTGTACACCGACGCGGTCGCGGCGGCGCGACCGGCCTGACTGGTAGGCCCCATTCCGCATTCACCGGCGCGCTCCCTGCGGCCACAGCACCTCAACCGGCACGCCGCGCCGGCGGGCGTAGGCGACCACGTCCGCCGTCCCGCCGTAGCCGCGGGCCGGCAGGCCGTCCCAGACGGCGAGGAGCTTGTCGACCTGGGCTACCAGGACCTCGCTCCCCGCCATGTGGGCGGCTTCGTCGGACTCCACCCGGCCTGTTCGGTGAACGGCGTTGGCACTGCTCAACAGTCGGTCGTAGACGGGGTGATGCCAGTCCGGCAGCCCGTCCCGGTACTGATCCGCCGGAATGACGGCCTCCAGCCGCGCCCCCCGTTCGAGCGCGATCTCCGCGATCCACGCGTCCGGCCCGTCCGCGATGCAGGACACGATCGTGAGCCCAGTCGGGTCCTCTCCCGCGAGAGCGCCTTCGAGCAGCCGTCGAACCTGCTCCTCCACCCCGGCCGCCAGCCCCCTGTGCCCCGTGATTCCGATCCGCAGACCGCTCCGGTCGGCCTTCACGGCGAACGTGCCCTTGCCGGAGGTTTCATCCAGGAACGTCACCTCGAACGATTCGAGGTGCTGAGCGCGTTCGGCCAGGAATCGGCGGACGTGAGGTTGCCGTTCGTGCTCCTCGAAGGCCGCACGGTCCGCGTACAACTCATAGAAGACCCGGACGTGTGGCTCGCCCGGCACGGTGTGAGTGACGTAGAGGAGTGTGCCCGGTTCCTGGGCGCGGATTTCTTCGAGGGCCGCAGCTGCCAGCTGGTCGAAGGCGCGGGCTGCTGTGGCGTCGTGGGTGATGAAGCGGACGACCAGAACGAATCCCACGGGTCACGCGGCCTTCTGGCCGGCGACCTCGCGGGTGCGCTGGTGGAGCTGGCGGACCGTACGGTTGGTGGCTCGTGCCGGGAGGCCCTTGCCCAGAGCCTGGAAGTGCTCGTCGCCACGGACGGAGCTGATCGTGACGTAGTCGTCCAGGAACGCGTTCCAGGTGGCGCAGGCGGCCTCGACGTGCCCGAGTTCCATCTGGCGGCGGGCCAGCAGGCCGTTGCCGTGTACGCGGCCCTGTTTCTCGTTGGCGGGGCGGGCTCGGTTGGAGAGTTGAAGTTCCTTGATCGCCCCTGAGAGGTCGCCGAGTTCGTACAGCACGTGCGAGACGTGGAAGTGGTAGGCGGCCTGGTCGTAGCCGCCGACGGAGTCGTTGCGGCCCTCGGCCTGGGTCAGCGCGGTTTCGGTCTCGGCAAGCCGCGCGAATGCCTGCCGCTGGTCCTTCACCATGGCGGCGCCGTGCGCCTGTTGGCCGGCGAGGAAGGCCCGCAGTCGCGGGCCGGAGGCCGGAGCCGCTTCGGCGGCCGAGTCGGCGAGTTCCAGCGCCTTCGGGCCATATCCGAGATTGGACGCCTGGAGCGCCATGCCCCGTAGGGTGCGGCAGTACGTCACGTGGTCCTGGGCCTCGCGTGCGAGCTTGAGGGCCTGGACGTAGTACTTCTGGCCGAGACCGTGGGCAGTCTCGTACATCGCCATCCACCCGGTGAGGTAGGTGAGATCGGCGGCGGCCGACAGCAGGCCGGCCTTCACTTCCGTGGTGCCGGATGCCTGGAGCCAGGGGCCGACCGAGTTGACCAGGAAGGCCGCCGCCATCGGGCGGGCGTGGGCGGCGCCGAGCTCGTCGAGGATATCGGCGATCCGGTCCGTCATCCTCCGAACGGTCTCGACCTCGCCCTGGCCGACCCGCACGGTACGGCCCGCCGCGGCATGGTTCATCCGGTCAGCGGTGTCGTCGAAGACCGGCAGTGTCAGGGCGAGCGAGTAGAGCCCGGAGACGAGTACACCACGGCGCGAGGGATCCATGTCGGCTTTGCCGATCGACATCAGATCGGACAGGACTCCCTGGCTGCCCGCCTGCTCGGCACCGCGCCCGAAGCCCGTCTCCTCGGGTGTCACCGGTCGTCCGAGCCGACGTGAGAACGTCTCGCGGACAACCTCCTGTACGTCTGCCCGGGGCTGAGTGCCCGAGAGCCAGTGCGAGATCGCCGACTTGTCATAGGTCAGCTGGTGCCCCGCCTCGCCTCCGACGCGATTCACGGCTCGGGCGAGCTGGCCGTTGCCCCACCCCGCCTGCTGCATGAGTGTCGCGAGCGCGGTGTTGGGTGTGCGCGGTCGGTGGGTCATCGCGATCCCGTCCTCTGTTCAACCGGTTCAACGCCTGGACCAGCTTCGCCTGTTCTCCCTTCTTGTGTACCCGCGTTGACTTGGCGTCAGCCATTTGGACGGTGGGTGTGGACCCGAACGATCCGGCGTGGCTGCCGAATTGTCGCTATGTGACCGAATGGATTCCCAGTGATCGTCAGTCCGCTCAACACCGCTCGATTCCCGGTTCCGTTGGAGTGGGGCGTGCCGCCGGGGGCCGACGCCGTGCCGGCGGCCCGGCGGTTGGTGGGGGCGATCGTGCGGGAGTGGGGTGTGCCGCTTTCGGTTGATGCGCTCGGGGAAGTGGAGCTGTGCGCCAGCGAGGTGATCGCCAATGCGCTCGTGCACACCAAGGAGCGCTGTGCCGTGACCGTCCGGTGGTGTGCCGGGCGGGTGCGGGTGGAGGTCGCCGATCGGTGCCCGGAACTCCCGAAGCGCGAGCGTGACGCCGGATCGACCAGCGGGCGTGGCCTCCTGCTCGTCGAAGCGCTGGCGCACACGTGGGGCTGGCGCCCGGCGGGGGTGGGCAAGGTGGTCTGGTTCGAGTACCTGGAAGTCGCCGAAGTGCCGTGCCCCACGCATGGATGGGGCACGGCACTGGACCTTCACGCTCTGCGCGAGGTGGCGTAGTGGCGACCGTCGGGCGCCTCGTGACTGTGACGGATTGTTGACTGACGGTAAGGAATTGGCTTGTGCGTCGGTGTCTCGGCTGCTGCCGAGACTGAGCCAGGACACGTTGGCTGGAACTTGGTCACGGTTGTTGGAACCGGAGTGCCCCAGCGCTGGAATCGCTCTTGGGGCTACTACTCCAGCTGTAGTTCGTGAGGCGTGTGTGACTGAAGGCGTGAAATGGGTTGATCATTCCCAGCCGTGCTCGGCGTAGGTCCGGTTGTCCCACTCCGGGTGCTCTGTGGTGTAGGTGCCCCAGCCCATGCGCTGGTAGTACAACGTCATCGCGTCGAAGTAGCTCGCGGCCTCAACGGTCCACACGAGCCGGGCACCTTCGGACAAGAGCGCACGAGCCCCGTCTCCGCGCGGTCCGGCCAGGCAGAACATCTTTCCCTCCTCGCCTTCGTCCCACAGCTCGTGAAGCATTGGCTCAGGATAGGTCCCAAGCGGCGCGGTGTGACGACAACGGCTGAACCGCTGTCGTCCCCGCCGCTCCAGTTGTCCTGCGTACGCGCTCGCTCGGTTCCAAGCCCCTCAGCGGAGCGGCCACGGACGCCGCGAGCCCGGGTAGTTCGGAACTGGTTCCAACATGAATGGCAATCCACCGCAGGTTGCAAGAAGGATGGCCAGATGGTTCCAACAAACGTGTCCCACCGGGTCGAAACGGCCAGGTCATCACACCGCGTCAGTTCCACCTATCGTGTCCCGGCTCAGAGACACCGACGTCAGGCCCTGTGCTGGCAGTTGTGCCCGACTGGCTCAGAGGGTGTCGGTGGTGGTCAGGCCACTGAGTAATGCGTCGGGGTGGGGTGAGCCGCCCGAGCATCCTCGGCAACTGATTTTGATCGGTTGTCAGGTGATGCCGGTGGATCGAGTGGCGGCCCTGGGGCGGTGCCCGCGTGGGTACGTCAAATGTGGTGGCGGCCCGGTGCCGGGGGTGGTCATTCTGGGCGGATGGGTGATCGTGCGAATTTTGTCGTTGTCCGCGAGAGCGGTGAGTTCGAGCTGTACCTGTCGCGGTTCGGGGCGATAGGAATCGACCTCGACCTCCTGGCCGGGCCGGCGGAGGCGCTCTCGATGGTCCGGTACCTGAGAGCGGTCGACTGGTGGCTGGACGATGTGCACTGCCAGGGTGCGGCACTGATCGACCTCGGTCGGAAGGTGCTGATGCTGTTCGCCTGGGAAGGGCCGAGCGCCGAGATGCGTCACAGGGCGGCCACTCTGGAACTGTTGCAGGAGGCATGGGTGGGGTGGGACGTCCGGTGGATGTACGACGGCCCTGCCGAGCTGCGGACGTACCTGGGGCTGGACCCCGAACACGTCCGCGCTCGTGGGCGCGGGCATGCGGTGGGGCCGCTGCTCGAACCGGGCGACGAGGAGCTGGCTGACCCCGAGCCGATGGTTGCGGTGGTGACGGTCGGGGCGGAGCACTGCTACGTGCTGGCGAACGTCAACGACCATCCGGTCCGGGAGGGGGCTGCGCTGCTCGACCGACTGGCGGGCGGCCCCGAGCACGGGGTCTGCCAGGCGTCGGCCGATGCCGGCATCCACGTCGATCCGCTGCGTCGGCGGGTGGGCTGGTGGGTGCTCGGGGCGTCGGCGGAGGCGTACGAGATGCCGAAGCGGTGGCCCGGTTGGACGGTGGAGTTCTGGCAGGACCGCTGGGAGGAGCACGTGCTGGCGGCGTCCGGACGTTTCTCGCCGCCGCCGGTCGACCGGGCGAGGGCGCTGGCGGACGTACGGGCCGCGGCCGAACGCCGTCGAGAGGCATGAACCCGCCCGGCGCCCGCCGGGTCGGCCCGGCCGACCCCACCCCGCGAACCGTGCCGGCAGGCACTGACGTGCATACTTGCCGGACGATCAGTAGGACGTAGAGGTGATGACGCGGTGAAACTGGCTGAAGCGCTCGCGCAGCGCGCGGCTGCGGTGCGGCAGGTGGAGCAGTTGCGGGCGCGCGTCGTCGGCAGTGCCCGCTACCAGGAGGGCGAGGAGCCGGCCGAGAGCGCGGCGGAGGTCCTGGCCCAGGCCGGAGAGGTGCTGGACGGGCTGGAGCGGCTGATCCGTCAGATCAACCGGACCAACTCCACGGCGCTCATCGAGGGCGGCGGCACGCTGACCGACGCCCTCGCCCGCCGGGACGTGCTGCGGCTGCGCCACTCGGTGATCACCGCGGCCGCCGACGCCGCCTCCGGGCGCGACCAGCGCGGAGCCGTACGGCAGTTGCGGTCCGAACTCAGGATCCTCGCCGCTCTCCCGGTCGCCGAGCTCCGCGCCCAGGCGGACGCCCTGGCGAAGGAGATCCGCGAGGTGGACACCCTGATCCAGCGCACCAACTGGGAGATCGACCTGATCGAGGACTGACCCCACCAGCTGGGTGTGGGAAGCAGGTAGTCGCCACGGAGGCGTGCACACACCGCGGGCCGGCGGTTCATCCGGCCCTTGGCGCGTGAAGAGCAACGCAGGGGTTCGATTCCTCGCCGAACAATGCAGCTCAGCATCGCGTACAGGTGACAGAGCACACCGTACAGCTCACCACCACGTGCAGATCCGGACGACGAGGGCGGGAACGGGGCGCCCCACACCCGGTGCGAGGGCCGTGCACATCAGCACGGCCCTCGCACCTTTTCCTCCCCAGGGCCACCCGAGAAGCGTCTCCCGTCAGGGCGCGCCGAAGAAGGCGTCCAGGATCTGCTGCGCGGCCAGCCCCGCCGGTATGGTGCCGGCGCGCACCTGGGCCTCCAACTCGACCGCGAGCCGCCGTACTTCGGGGTGTTCGTGCAGCCGCGCGTAGAGCTGGTCGTGGACCATCGTCCAGGTCCACTCGACCTGCTGTTCCCGCCGTTTCGCGGCCAGTGCGCCGGTGGCGTCGAGGACCTTGCGGTGTTGCTGGAGCCGTTCCCACAGCACGTCGAGTCCGGCGCCGTCGCGGCCGCTGCAGGTCAGCACCGGTGGTGTCCACGCCGCGTCGGGGGCCTGCAACAGCCGTAGGGCGCCGGCGAGTTCGCGGGCGGCGGCGCGGGCGTCGGGTTCGTGCGGGCCGTCGGCCTTGTTGACGGCGATGACGTCGGCCAGCTCCAGGACGCCCTTCTTGATGCCCTGCAACTGGTCGCCGGTGCGGGCGAGGCTGAGCAGCAGGAAGGTGTCGACCATCCCGGCGACGGCGGTCTCGGACTGGCCGACTCCCACCGTCTCGATCAGGACCACGTCGTAGCCGGCGGCCTCCATCACCACCATGGACTCCCGGGTGGCCTTGGCGACGCCGCCCAGCGTCCCGGAGGTGGGCGAGGGGCGGACGAAGGCGTGCGGGTCGACGGCGAGGCGTTCCATCCGGGTCTTGTCGCCGAGGATGGAGCCGCCGGTGCGGCTGGACGTGGGGTCGACGGCGAGTACGGCGACCCGGTGGCCGAGCGCCGTGAGCATGGTGCCGAAGGAGTCGATGAAGGTCGACTTGCCGACACCGGGCACGCCGGTGATGCCCACCCGGACGGCGCCGCCCGCGTGCGGCAGCAGCCGTTGGAGCAACTGCTGCGCGAGCGCGCGGTGGTCGGGCCGGGTGGACTCGACGAGGGTGACGGCGCGCGCGATCCAGGCGCGCGAGCCGTCGAGGACACCCGTCACATAGCTGTCGAGGTCGATCGTCCGCGGAGGCATACGATCAAAATCTCACAGCTCGTGGCCGAGGTCGGCCGCCAGTGAGGTGAGCAGGTCGTAGGCGGCGTCCGGGATGACGGTGCCCGGCGGGAAGACCGCCGCCGCTCCCGCCTCGTACAGCGCGTCGAAGTCCTGCGGGGGGATCACCCCGCCGACCACGATGGTGATGTCCTCCCGGCCGGCCTCGGCGAGTGCGGTGCGCAGCGCGGGGACCAGGGTGAGGTGCCCGGCGGCGAGCGAGGAGACGCCGACGATGTGCACGTCCGCCTCGACGGCCTGGCGGGCGACCTCGTCGGGGGTCTGGAAGAGCGGGCCGACGTCCACGGTGAAGCCGAGGTCGGCGAAGGCGGTGGCGATCACCTTCTGGCCGCGGTCGTGGCCGTCCTGGCCCATCTTGGCGACCAGGATGCGCGGGCGCCGGCCTTCGGCCCGCTCGAACCGCTCGACCAGGTCGCGGGTGCGCTGGAGGGAGGCCGAGGGGCCCGCTTCGTCTCGGTACACGCCGGAGATGGTACGGATCTGGCCGCTGTGCCGGCCGTACACCTTCTCCAGGGCGTCCGAGATCTCGCCGACGGTGGCCTTCGCCCGGGCCGCGTCGACGGCCAGGTGCAGCAGGTTGCCGTCGAGCGAGCCGCCGCGCTGCGGGCCGGCCTCGGCGGCCCGGGTGAGCGCGTTCAGCGCGTCCTGGCAGGCCGCCTCGTCGCGCTCCTCCCGGAGCCGGCGCAGCTTTTCGAGCTGGCGGGCGCGCACCGAGGAGTTGTCGACCTTGAGCACGTCGATCTGCTCGTCGCTGTCCACCCGGTACTTGTTGACGCCGATGACCGGCTGGCGGCCGGAGTCGATCCGGGCCTGGGTACGGGCGGCGGCCTCCTCGACGCGCATCTTCGGGATGCCCGCGTCGATGGCCTTGGCCATGCCGCCGGCCGCCTCGACCTCCTGGATGTGCTGCCAGGCGCGGCGCGCCAGGTCGTGGGTGAGCTTCTCGACGTAGGCGGAGCCGCCCCACGGGTCGATGACCCGGCAGGTGCCGGACTCCTGCTGGAGCAGCAGCTGGGTGTTGCGGGCGATCCGGGCGGAGAAGTCGGTGGGCAGGGCCAGCGCCTCGTCGAGCGCGTTGGTGTGCAGCGACTGGGTGTGGCCCTGGGTGGCGGCCATCGCCTCCACGCAGGTACGGGTCACGTTGTTGAACACGTCCTGGGCGGTGAGCGACCAGCCGGAGGTCTGCGAATGGGTGCGCAGCGACAGCGACTTGGCGTTCTTCGGGTCGAACTGCTTGACCAGCTTGGCCCACAGCAGCCGGGCCGCGCGCAGCTTGGCGACCTCCATGAAGAAGTTCATGCCGATCGCCCAGAAGAACGACAGCCGCGGCGCGAAGGCGTCGACGTCCAGCCCCACGTCCAGGCCCGCGCGCAGGTACTCCACCCCGTCGGCCAGGGTGTAGGCCAGCTCCAGGTCGGCGGTGGCCCCGGCCTCCTGGATGTGGTAGCCGGAGATGGAGATGGAGTTGTACCGGGGCATCTTCTGCGAGGTGTACGCGAAGATGTCCGAGATGATCCGCATCGACGGCTGCGGCGGGTAGATGTAGGTGTTGCGGACCATGAACTCCTTGAGGATGTCGTTCTGGATGGTCCCCGCCAGCTTCTCGGGCGCCACCCCCTGTTCCTCGGCGGCCACGATGTACAGGGCCAGGACGGGCAGGACGGCGCCGTTCATGGTCATCGACACCGACATCTTGTCCAGCGGGATGCCGTCGAAGAGTTGGCGCATGTCGTAGATCGAGTCGATCGCCACGCCCGCCATGCCGACGTCGCCGGTGACGCGCGGGTGGTCGCTGTCGTAGCCGCGGTGGGTCGGCAGGTCGAAGGCGACCGAGAGGCCCTTCTGGCCGGCTGTCAGGTTGCGGCGGTAGAAGGCGTTGGACTCCTCGGCGGTGGAGAAGCCCGCGTACTGGCGGACGGTCCACGGCTGGTTGACGTACATGGTCGGGTACGGTCCGCGCAGGTACGGGGCGATGCCCGGGTAGGTCTCCAGGAAGTCCAGGCCGGCCAGGTCCGCCGTGGTGTACAGCGGCTTGACGCCGATGCCCTCGGGGGTGTCCCAGACCAGCTCGTCGACGTCCTTGCCGGTGGACTGCCGCCAGGCGGCCCGCCACTGGCCGTCGGTGACGTCCCCGGAGGGATCCCCGTTCAGCCCGATTCCGGTGAAGTCGGGGATCATCGTGCCACTCCGATCTGGTCGAGCAGGGAGGTGAGGACGGCGATGGCGTCCCCGCCCGCGTGGATGAACTCGTCTACTCCTGCCGGGACTTCGCCGAGTCGACCGGCCAGCAGCACCCGTCGGGCTCCGGCCGCCTTCAGCGCGCCGGCGACGGCCTCGGCGTGCTCGCCGTACTGCGCGTCGCTGGAGCACAGGCAGGCGGCGGTGGCGCCGGAGGCGGTGAAGGCCTCGGCGAAGGCGGCCGGGTCGACGGACTCCAGCGAGGTCGTCGCGATGCCGCCGGCCTGGAACAGGTTGGCGGCGAAGGTGGTGCGCGCGGTGTGCGCGGAGGCGGTGCCGATCGAGGCCAGGAACAGCTTCGGCCGCTCGCCGGTGGCCGCGAGCTGCGCGTCCGAGCGGTCGCGCAGCGCCTCGTACGCCTCGGCGCGGCGCACCTGCGGCAGCCCGCCGCCCGGTGCGGCCGGGGCCGGTTCGCGGACCAGCGGCTGCTCGTCCAGGTGCGGGAACTCGCTGACACCGGTGACGGGTTCGCGCCGCTTGGCGAGCTTGACGGAGCGCTCCGCCCAGGTCGCGGCGATCCGCTCGCGGACCGTCCCGTCGGTGAGCGCCGTCTGCTGGCCGCCGGCCCGCTCGATCTCCTGGAACCAGGCCCAGGCGGCCGCCGCCAGCTCCTCGCCCAGCTGCTCGACGTACCAGGAGCCGCCGGCCGGGTCGATCACCCGGGCGAGGTGGGACTCCTCCAGCAGGATCGACTGGGTGTTGCGGGCGATCCGGCGGGCGAAGGCGTCCGGCAGGCCGAGGGCGCTGTCGAAGGGCAGCACGGTGACGGCGTCGGCGCCGCCCACGCCGGCGGCGAGGCAGGCGACGGTGGTGCGCAGCATGTTCACCCACGGGTCGCGGGCGGTCATCATCACCCGGGAGGTGACGGCGTGCTGGCGCTGCGCCGAGGCCGCCGCAGAGGCCCCCGACACCTCGGCGATGCGGGACCAGAGGCGGCGCGCGGCACGGAACTTGGCGATGGTGAGGAACTGGTCGGCGTCGGCCGCGTAGCGGAATTCCAGCTGGCCGAGCGCGGCGTCCACGGACAGCCCGGCGGCGGTGAGCGCCCGCAGGTAGGCGACGCCGGTGGCGAGCGAGCAGCCCAGTTCCTGGGCGGGCGAGGCGCCGGCCTCGTGGTAGGGCAGGGCGTCCACGGTCAGCGCCCGGACGCCGGGGTACTCGGCGGCGCAGCGGGCGGCCAGTGCGGTGGCCTCGGCGAGCAGCGCGGTGGTGCGTCCGGTCTCGCCGGTGCGGGCCTGGAGTCCCAGCGGGTCGGCGCCGAGGTTGCCGGCGGCGGCGCCGGGGGAGACCTCGCGCTCCTCGTACAGGGCGAACAACTGCTCGGCGGCGGCGGTGAATTCGGGTCCGGCGTCGAGTGCCACGGCGGCCAGGTCGAGGTACACGCCGGCCAGCGTCTCGGGCAGGGCCGTGACGGGCAGGCCCGCGCCGCCGAGCTCCAGCCAGAGCGAGCCGACGCCGTTCTCCAGGTCGGCCAGGACCGCCTCGTTGGTGCGCCGGCGGTCCGGGTCGGCGTGCCGCTGGCGGACGTCCCAGCCGGCGACGGCCGCGCCCTGTGGCCGGCCGCCGCGGACGAACGGGGGGAAGCCGGGGTAGCCGGCTTCGGCCGGGGCGTCCTCGGCGGTGTACAGCGGGCGGGCGCGCAGCCCGTCCGGGAGTTCGGTGGTGAGCGCCCGCTCGGCGGCGGCGCCGTCCGCGGGCTGCGCGCCGGACTTGCGCAGCACGCCCTCGACGAGCTGCTGCCACTGCTCGCGGTGTGCGGCCGGGAATTCGGCGGCGAGGGGGAGCCCTTCGGGCAGGACGTTCATGACCGCAGGTTAGCGCTCGTTCGCAGGCCCGCAGGAGGGGCGGCCCGTGTGACCTTTCCCTCGATTTGGCACGTTCTCAGCACTCCGGGCGGCGAGGAGTGCCGCGGACGGTGGCACCCGAGGTCAACGCCGGTGCCGGGGGCCACGATCGATCGCCCGGAACGGCCCGGAACAGGGGGATTGCGGAACCCCTCCACTCATCTATTAAGTTACTTCGAAGAAGGTGGGCGGGGACCGAACCCCCGTAGGTCCTCGCCCGCCTTCGCCGTCCCCTGCCGTCCCCCGAAGGAGAGCCCCCCGCCATGGGAAAGCGTCGCAAGCCCAGCCCCCCGAGCCGGGCCCGCATGGCGGTCCTCACCACGGCCATGGCCGGCGGCGCCGTCCTCGCCTCCGGCACCGCCCACGCCGAGCCCGCCCCCAACCTGGCCTCCGTCAAGGAGCAGGTGGACAAGCTCAACGAGGAGGCCGAGCAGGCCGTCGAGCAGTTCAACGGCTTCCAGGAGAAGCAGCAGAAGCTCCAGGGCGACGCCAGCAAGATCCAGGAGAAGGTCGCCCGCGGGCAGGAGGCGATGAACGAGCTGCGCTCCCAGCTCGGCGCGGTGGCCGCCGACCAGTACCGCACCAACGGCATCGACCCGTCCTTCCAGCTGATGCTCGACTCCGACCCGGCCGCCTACCTGGAGCGCGCCTCGGTCCAGAACCACCTCGCCGACTCCCAGATATCCCTGCTCAAGCAGGCCCAGAACGAGCAGCGCAAGCTCGACCAGGACCGCGCCGAGGCCACCGCCACCCTGGCTCAGCTCGACTCCGTCGGCACCGAGCTGGGGGAGAAGAAGAAGCAGATCCAGGTCAAGCTCGCCCAGGCGCAGGGCATGCTCAACAAGCTGAGCGCCGAGGACCGCGCCAAGATCAACGCCCAGCAGAACGCCGAGAAGGCCAAGGCCGAGGCCCAGGCGGCGGCCGCCGCCGACCGGGCCTCCCGCTCCTCGGAGCGCCCGAACATGAACACCCCGGCGCCGCCCGCCAGCGGTCGCGCCGCCGCCGTCCTCCAGTTCGCCTACGCCCAGCTCGGCAAGCCCTACGGCTGGGGCGCGACCGGCCCCAACAGCTTCGACTGCTCCGGCCTCACCGGCGGCGCCTACCGCGCGGGCAACGTCAAGCTGCCCCGGATGTCCCAGGACCAGTGGAACACCGGCTCCCGCGTCCAGCGCGCCGACCTCCAGCCCGGCGACCTGGTCTTCTTCTACCCCGACATCCACCACGTGGGCATCTACATCGGCGACGGCAAGATGATCCACGCCCCGCGCACCGGCAAGAACGTCGAGGTCCTCCCGATCAGCGCCATGCCGTACGTGGGCGCCGTCCGCCCGTAGCCGTAGGCCGTGGCTGCAGCTGTGTGCTGTGCCCGGCAGCCCGGCAGCCCGGCAGCCCGGCAGCCCGCTCCCGCCTCGGCGGGGGCGGGCCTTCGCGTTCTCCGGGGCCGCCATCTGGACATACTTGCCTCCGCAGTCTCCCCACACCCCCAGGGTCGTCACGGAGAGAGAGCACCATGGTTGACACGCCCGCGCCCACCACCCGCGAGGAGAACCCGTGAGCCTGCCCGAGACCGTCCAGCTGGCCCCCGCCCCGGCCGACTACGCCTACACCTTCGGCGGGCGCGCACCGCTCGTCACCGTGCAGCCCGGCACCATCGTCGAACTGACCACCGAGGACTGCTTCGGCGGCAAGGTGCGCGGCACCGGCGACCTGCCCAGCCAGGTGTGCGTCTTCCCCTACCTCAACCCGGTCACCGGGCCGATCGCGGTGGCGGGCGCGGAGCCCGGCGACGTCCTCGCGGTGCACTTCGTGGAGATCACCCCGGCCCGCGACTGCGGCGTCTCCAGCACCTTCCCGCACTTCGGCGCGCTGACCGCGACCCACAGCACGGCGATGCTGCACCCGCCGCTGGAGGAGCGGGTCTGGGTCTACGACCTGGACCTCAAGGCGGGCGTCTGCCGATTCCGGGCCCGCAACAGCGACTTCACGGTGGACCTCCCGCTCGACCCGATGCACGGCACCGTCGGGGTCGCCCCGGCGGCCGGCGAGGTGCTGGCCTCGATCACGCCGGGCGCGCACGGCGGCAACCTGGACACCCCCGAGATGCGGGCCGGCACCACCGCCTACTTCGGGGTCAACGTCCCGGGCGGGCTGCTCGCCATCGGCGACGGCCACGCGCGCCAGGGGGAGGGGGAGGTGTGCGGGACGGCGGTGGAGGCGGCCATGCGCACCACCGTGATCGTCGACCTGGTCAAGGGCGGCGGACCGGCCTGGCCCCGGCTGGAGGACGACCGCTTCCTGATCAGCACCGGCTCCGCCCGCCCCCTGGAGGACGCGTTCCGGATCAGCCAGCACGACCTGGTCGGCTGGACCGGGCACCTGCTCGGCCTGGACCAGCTCGACGCCTACCAACTGGTCAGCCAGGCCGGGCTGGCGCCGGCCGCCAACGTCTGCGACACCAACTACACGATGGTCGCCAAGCTGCCGAAGAGCCTGCTCGGGCGGGTCCGCGCCTACGACGGCCTGCACGACCGCCTGCGCGAGACCGCCGAGGCGTACCTGCGGCACCGGTAGGGTCGGTCCGGGATCGTGACCGGGGGGCGGCGGACGCCCTACGGGTGCGGCGCGCAGGCCAGCAGGTACGGCAGCAGCGGGAGCGCCAGCACCACCATCCAGAAGGCCAGTTGGCGCCCGCGCCGACCGTGCCCCGGGCGGGCCAGTCGGCGGACCCGGGCCAGCACCCCGCTGGCGGCCGCCGCCAGCGCCCCGCCCGACGCGGGGCCCAGCGACCCGCCCGGCGGGGTGCCGTGCGCCCCGCCCGGCACGATGCCGGGCGCGGCGCCCGTCGGGGCCCCGGACGTCGCCAGGGCGCAGAGCGCGGAGGCGAGTTCGCTGCGCGACACCCGCGCCAGCGCGGCGTCGTCGGCCGCCATCTCCAGCAGCAGCCCCACCTCCGCCCGCCCGTGTCGGGCCAGCGGCAGCGGGCCGAACAGCAGGGCGAAGGTGTCCGCCGGGAGCCGGAACAGGTGGTGGCGGCCGCGGATGTGTCCGTGCTCGTGCGCCACCGCCGCGGCCAACTGCCGTTCGTCCAGCAGCCGCAGCGCCCCGCGCGACAGGACCACCCGGGAGCTGCGGCCGGGCAGGCAGTAGACGGTCGGGTGGGCGTGCTCCAGGATCAGGGCGCCCCAGCGCCCGTCCCGGACGGCGACCACGTCCAGCATTGCCCGGTGCCGCCGGCGCGCCCGCCCGGCCCGGACGCCGACGGCCGTCACCACCGTGGCGATCGCGGCCCCGGCGGCGGCCAGCAGCCACCAGTCGTGGGTGTGCGGGGCGACGGGCCCGACCGGCTCCGGGTGCGGGAACAGCCCGACCAGCCCGGCCGGCTCGTGGGCGAACGGCTCCACCGCGTGGTGCGCCGCCAGCAGCAGAGCGACCAGGAAGGAGGCCATCAGGGCCAGCCAGAGCGCGGCGCCCGCCGCCGGGCGCGCCTGCAACCGGGCCGAGCCGGCCAGCCGGCGCGGCAGCAGGACCCCGGTCACGGTCAGGTGGAGGCCGAGCAGCGCGAGGGTCACTCGGCGTCCCGGGCCTTCACCTGTTCCAGCGCCGCCAGCAGCGCGGACGCCTCGTCGCTGCTCATCCCGTCGACGAAGTGCAGCAGCGCACCCGCCCGGTCCGGCGTGGTCTCCAGCGCCTGGCGCATCAGCTGCGCGGTGTACGCCTCCCGGGTGCAGGTCGGCTCGTACGCCCAGGCCCGGCCCACCTTGTCCCGGCGCAGCCAGCCCTTGGTGTGCAGGATGTCGGCCACCGTGGTGACGGTGGTGTACGCGACCGGCCGCTGACGCTGGAGGTCGTCCACCACCTCGCGTACGGTGGCGGGCCGACCCCAGGACCACAGCCGGTCCATGATCTCGGCCTCCAGGTCGCCGAACCCGCGCAGCACCGCCGTTCTCTCCCTCGCCGACCCGCCGGCGCCCTTCGCCCGCTAGAACCCGCCCATGGTACGGCCCTCTCGCGCGTGGGTCGCCCGCGCACGCCGAAGCCCGCCCCCCATTTCGGAGGGCGGGCTTCGGCGTGCGCCAGGGGTCAGGACAGCCGCCGCCCCATCGGGATGCGGGAGCGGGTCAGCAGGGCGGCGAGCAGCCCCGCCAGCACCGGGAGCACCAGGACGACCAGCAGCAGCTGGCCCCAGGGGGCGGTGATCAGGGCCGGGTGGCCGCCGAACCCGCTCGCCCGGGACTTCAGCAGGCCCACCGCGGGGACGAAGCCGTTGACCGCCCCGAGCAGCGCCCCGAGCAGGGCGATCATCGCGCACTGCAGCCCCGCCATGGTGCGGCGGATCCGCGGCGGTGCGCCGACGGCGGCCAGGGTGGCCTGGTCCTGGCGGGAGTCGGCGGCGGCCAGACCGGTGGCGATGCCGGCGGCGCCGAGGACGACCAGCCCGGCGAAGCCGCTGAGCGCCAGGGTGAGGGCGTCGCCGCGGGGCTGGAAGCCGCGCTCGACCTCCAGCTGGGCGGCCCGGTCGAGCCGGACGACGGCGGCCTCGGCACGCTGCTGGGCCTTGCGGTCGGGCGGGGTGGCGGGCACCCAGATCGCGCCGGTGGGCCTCGCGGCGAGCCCGGGCAGGAGCTTGGGCAGCGCCGAGGGCAGGATCAGGCCCTGGGCGAAGCGGGCGGCGTTCGGGTTCTCGACCAGGACGGCGTCGGCCGGGATTTCCTGGAGGTCGGGCTTGGGGACCTCGCCGGGCTGGAGCGGCGCTCCGGAGCTGCCGCGCAGTTGGAGCACCGCCCGGCCGTCGCCGGCGAGGAAGGCGCGGTCGAAGACCAGGATCTTCCCGGCGGCCAGGGCCTGTTCGGCGGCCGGGTCGTGGATGCCGAACTGGGTGCGGAGCATGGCGGCGTCCCCGGCGGCCAGGTGCGGCGGGCCGGACGCGGTGCGCCAGTTCACGGTGCCCTTGAGCTGGACGGTGCTGGAGCAGTTGGCACAGAACTGGTACACCGCTTCGCCGAGGTCGGCGCGCGGCCCCAGGTCGGTCAGCTGCTTGCCCACCTCGGCGCGCAGGCCGTCGAGTTGCGGTCCGTCGGCGGTGGAGAGGAGTTGCACGGCGCCGTACGGGGCCTGCGGCCGGTAGTCGCGGCGGTTCTCGGCGTCGGTGCTGGTGCTGTAGACGCCGATGGCGACGGCCCCGGCCACGGCGGCCATCACGGCGGCGACGGCCGGCGCGGTGCGCGAGCGGTGCCGGGCGGAGTCGCGCAGGGCGAGTCGGGGGCCGAGCGGCAGCCGCTTGGCGAGCCGGCCGAGCAGGGCGACGAGTGCGGGGGTGCAGGCGAGCAGGCCGAGTTCGGCGATGACGGAGCCGCCGAGCACGGTGAGCGTGCGGGTGTCGTAGGTGCTGACGACGGGTACGCCGCCGTGTTGCACCGCGCTCGCGCCGTACAGGGCCAGGGCGGCGCCGGCGGCGAGCAGCAGCACACCGAGCACGGTGACCCAGCGGTTCGGGGCCTGGACGGTGTCCCGGCCGGTGAGTCCGGCGGTGACGCTGCTGCGGGCGGCCTGCCGGGCGGGCAGTGCGGCCGCGAGGAGCGCCGTGAGCAGGCCGATCCCGCCGATCGCGAGCAGGTCCAGTGGCGGCAGGGCGAAGTGCCCGAAGCGGGCGCCGCCGGCCCGTTCGATCCACGGGCGCAGCCCGGCGACGAGGCCGCCGCCGAGGACCACGCCGACCACGGCCCCGGCCGTGCCGAGGACGAGGGCGCCGCCGAGCACCACCGCGCCGACGTGCGTCCGCCGGCCGCCGGCGGCGCCGAGCAGCGCGAGCTGGCGGCGGGAGCGGCGGGCGCCGACCGCGAAGGCGGGGCCGGCGAGCAGGGCGACCTCCAGCAGGCCCATGCCGGTGACGGTGGCCACCACGACCTTGGTGTTGTCGTCGGCGGAGGGGCCGAAGGAGCGGTAGGCGTCCCGGTAGTAGGGGACGGCGGCGCGCGGCGGCGGGGCGAGCGCGACCGCGCGGGCGGTGAGGGTGTAGCCGTGGGCGTTGAACTCCTGGGCCTTGGCCCAGTCGAGGGTGGCCCCGGCGGGGAGCCGGACCAGCCAGGCGCCGCGTTCGGGCTCCGGGGGTGCCGCGGCCGGGCTGCCGGGAGGCGTGGCGGCGGCGAGCTGGCTCAGCAACGCGCCCGGCTGGGCGACGAGTTCGATCCGGCGGAGGTCGTCCGGGTGCTCGACGACGCCGGTGATGGTGAAGGTGGTCCGCTCCAGGCCGGGAAAGGTGGTGGTGCCGCCGACGGCCAGTCCGGAGTTGTCGAGGAAGGCCCGGGTGGCGGCCAGTTCGCGCGGGCCGCCCGGGGCGTGGCCGTCGACCAGGTCGAGCCGGCCGTGCCAGAGCGGGTCGGCGAGGTCGGCCTCGGTGGTGAGGGCGCGGACCAGGCCTTCGGGGGAGGTCGCGCCGGTCTCCGGGCCCTGCCGGGCGGAGGTGAGCACGCTGCCCGGTGGCAGCAGCCCGGTGACCAGGGCGACGGGGTCGGTGCCGGCGCCCTTCTGCTGCTCGGCCGTGGGCGGCTGCCCGGGGCGGGGCTGGACCGCGAAGGCGCCGTCCTCGGCGACCGGGGCCTGCTCGACGGTCCGGCCGGGGGCGAGCGACGTGACCAGGGCGTCCGCCCCGCCCAGCACCCGTTCGACCCGTTCGGCCGGGGTGAGCTGCCCGCTGCGGTGGACGACGTCGGCGCCGGTGACGCCGAGGACGGGCAGCGCGATCATGGCGACGATCAGGGCGCTACGGCCCTTGGCGCGCAGCGCGTCGCGGCGGGCGATGCGCAGGGCGACCTTCCAGGCGCCGAGTCTCATCGGGTCACCTCGCCGAAGCCGCCGGCCGCGTGGCCGAAGTCGCCGGACGTGTGGCCGTAGTCGCCGGACGCGTGCCCGGCTCCGTCGGCCGGAGCACTGAGCGGCTCGGTGGTCAGTCGGCGCTTGCCGGTGCGCCGCCCGTGGCTCTCGGAGGCGACCGCGCCGTCCTTCAGGTGGACCACCCGGTCCGCCCAACTGGCGTGCGCCGCCTCGTGGGTGACCATCATCGCGGCGGCCCCGGCGTCGCAGCGGGCGCGCAGCACGGCGAGCACGGCCTCGCCGGTGGCGGAGTCGAGGGCGCCGGTCGGTTCGTCGGCGAGGACGAGCCGGCGCTCGCCGATCAGCGCGCGGGCGATGGCGACGCGCTGCTGCTGGCCGCCGGACATGTCGTCGGGGAAGCGGTCGGCGAGTTCCCCGATGCCGAGTTCCTCCAGGGCGGCGAGCGCCTCGCGGCGGGCGGTGCGTCCGGAGACTCCGTCGAGTTCGCGGGGGAGCGAGATGTTCTCGGCGGCGGTGAGGGCGGGGATCAGGTTGTAGTCCTGGAAGACGTACCCGATGGAGCGCCGCCGAAGGTCGGCGAGCCGGCCGCGGCTGAGGCCGCCGAGGGCCACGCCCTCGACCAGGATCTCGCCCTCGCTGGGCGTGTCGAGTCCGCCGGCCAGGGTCAGCAGGGTGGACTTCCCGGAGCCGGACGGGCCCATGACGGCGACGAACTCGCCGGGGTGGACGGCCAGTTCGACGCCGCGCAGGGCGTGTACCTCGGCGGCGCCCCGCCCGTGCACCCGGGTGACGTTGGCCAGGTGCAGGACGGGTGCGGATCGGGTCGGATCGCTGTGGGACACACTTCCCCCTCGTGAGCTGTTGAGCTGCATATGTCGGTGAACTATATATGCCGGATGGGGGTGCACGTCGAGGGGTGGGTTTGGTCAAGCTTCTACAAAGCTGTCGAAGTTCGGTCGAAACGCCGCTATCCGGGTGAAGGGGAGGGTCTATGCTTGACGAGGTTTGCAAGGCACCTCGTTCGGTGAGGCGTCTTCACGGACACAGGCCACTGACCCGACGACGTCGAGAGACGCCCAGGTTCAGGACAGGTCTTCCCGAGTTAAGGGTTGACCCCAAGTGGCTTCCGGCCCGACCGGGCTGGACACGCCGTGGAGTGCCAAAGCTCTGACGAGTTGGGGTGTGCCGGTCCCGTGGGGCCGGTCCGCTCCTTGCCGTGTCGCGATGCGGTGCACAGACGGTGCACCCCCGACCGGGAGGAGGCGAGAGACATGGACTGCGATAGTCCGGGCCATAGTCGCCCCTACCCCCGCATGCTCTCGATCACCTCTGGCACGCGGTAACAACCTTCCCTGCGCTCGTTCACCTGACGCTGCGTCATGCGCTCAACCGCGCCCCGACGCACGACGTCTGACGCTCCGTCATGCCCTCACGGCCGCCGCCGCTCAGCGCCGCCGTGCGGTCCGGCGGCGTGCGCTCGCAGGGAGGATCGCTGCTGCGTGCCCCCTGTCGCCCCCTCAAGGAAGGGGGCAGGGAGGCCCTGCCATGACCAACGTGATGCTGGACCCGAAGGTCCCCACCACCACCCGTACCGCCGTGCTCGACGACGCCCACGTCGGCGACATCAGGGGTGCGCTCGGCACCATCCGGCTCGACGACACCACGCCGCGCCACGGCCTGTCCGCGCGGCTCAAGACCCTGCTGGCGATCGTGGGCCCCGGCCTGATCGTGATGGTCGGCGACAACGACGCGGGCGCCTTCTCGACGTACGGGCAGGCGGGGCAGAACTACGGCACGCAGCTGCTGTGGACGCTGCTGATGCTGGTCCCGGTGCTGTACGTGAACCAGGAGATGGTGCTGCGCCTGGGCGCCGTCACCGGTGTCGGCCACGCCCGGCTCATCCTGGAGCGCTTCGGCAAGTTCTGGGGCGCGTTCAGTGTCATCGACCTGTTCCTGCTGAACGCGCTGACGCTGGTCACCGAGTTCATCGGTGTCACCCTGGCGGCCGGGTACCTCGGGCTGCCGAAGGTGGCCGCGGTGGTGCTGGCGGCGGTGGTGATCATCGCCTCGGCGTTCACCGGCTCGTTCCAGCGCTTCGAGCGCGTCGCCGTCACGCTGTGCGTGGGTTCGCTGCTGCTGGTGCCGATCTACTTCATGGTCCACCCGAAGACCTCGCAGATGGCACACGACTTCACGGTGCCGAGCATGCCGGGCGGCTCGGGCCAGCTGGCGGCCGTGATGCTGGTGATCGTCTCCATCGTGGGCACCACCGTCGCCCCGTGGCAGCTGTTCTTCCAGCAGTCGTACGTCATCGACAAGCGGATCACGCCGCGTTTCATGAAGTACGAGAAGGTCGACCTGTGGATCGGGATCGCCATCGTCATCATCGGCGCCGCCGCGATGATGGGCTTCACCGCCGCGGCCTTCGCCGGCACCGACGGCTTCGGCCAGTTCTCCGACGCGGGCGCCGTCGCCAAGGGCCTTGAGGACAAGGCCGGGCACGTGGTGGGCGTGCTGTTCGCCATCGCGCTGCTGGACGCCTCGATCATCGGCGCCTTCGCCGTCTCCCTCTCCACCGCCTACGCCATCGGCGACGTGTTCGGCATCAGGCACTCGCTGCACCGGGGCGTCAAGGGCGCCAAGGGCTTCTACGCGATCTACGCCGGCCTGGTGGTCGCGGCGGCCGCGATCACGCTGCTGTCCACCGGCTACACCCAGGGCCTGATGACGCAGTTCGTCCAGGTGCTGGCCGGTGTGCTGCTGCCCTCGGCGACGGTGTTCCTGCTGCTGCTGTGCAACGACAAGGCCGTCCTGGGGCCGTGGGTCAACGGGCCCAAGACCAACGCCTTCACCTCCGCCGTGGTCGGCGTGCTGGTGATGCTGTCGCTGATCCTGACCGCCGCCGTGGTCTGGCCCGACATCAGCTCGCAGGCGATCCTGTGGATCATGGCCGGCTGCGGCGTGGCCGGCGTCCTGGTCGCCGGGTACTTCTTCACCTTCGGCCGTCGGGGGACCAAGGAGGACCCCGTCGACCGCACCGGCCGCGAGGAATGGCGGATGCCCCCGCTGGAGACCCTCGGCAAGCCGGTCATGTCCACCGCCCGCAAGGTCGGCATGGGCGCCCTGCGCGCCTACCTCCTGGTCGCGATGGTGATGGTCATCATCAAGATCGTCCAGACCGCGCTCAACCACTGAGCCGCAGACCGCAGCCCGGACGGACGGGTGGTGGGCAGCGGCCCGCCACCCGTCCGTCCGTCTCCCTGCTCTTCCAGCTCTCCCCGCTCTCCCAGCTCTCCCAGTGAAGGAGGTGCCGTCGTGCACACCCTGACCACCGCCGACTTCCTCGTCCGGCTCGCCACCGGGGTCGCCTGCGGCGCGCTCATCGGCGTCGAACGCCAGTGGCGGGCCAGGATGGCCGGCCTGCGCACCAACGCCCTGGTCGCCGCCGGCGCCACCCTGTTCGTGCTGTACAGCGAGGCCGTCGGCGACGCCGCCAGCCCCACCCGGGTCGCCTCCTACGTCGTCTCCGGCATCGGCTTCCTCGGCGGTGGCGTCATCCTGCGCGACGGCGCCGGCGTCCGTGGCCTCAACACCGCTGCCACGCTGTGGTGTTCGGCTGCCGTCGGGGTGCTCGCCGCCGCCGGGAAGCTCGAATTCGCCGTCCTCGGCACGCTCGGCGTCCTCGCCGTCCACCTGATCCTGCGCCCGGCCGGCCGGATGCTCGACCGGGCCCCGCAGTCCGGCAGCGACCCCGACTCCACCGTCCGCGCCACCGTCCACCTGGAATGCGAGCGCAAGGCCGAGACCCACATCCGGGCCCTGCTGCTCCAGGCCCTGTCCGCCTCCGGCCTCGCCCCCACCGGCCTGCGCGCCCGCCGCACCGACAGCGGCGACGCCACCAGCCTGCGCGCCACCGTGGCCATCACCGGGCAGGTCGCCCCGGCCCTCGAACAGGTCGTCAGCCGGCTCTCCCTCGAACCCGGCGTCCGCGACCTGCACTGGCACCTCGACGACGAACCCGACGACCCGAGCCGCCCGGCGCTCGCCTAGGGCGCGGCCCGGGGGAGGTAGAACGGAGGCACCGTCACGAGGCCGACCAGGAGGTCCCGATGTTCACCCCCGACCCCAGGCACGGGCCGCTGGTGCCGATGCTGCTGGTGCTCACCGTCGTCACCGGACTGGTGGACGCCGTCAGCTACCTCCGGCTCGGCCACGTCTTCGTCGCCAACATGACCGGCAACGTGGTCTTCCTCGGCTTCGCCCTGGCCGGTGCCGCCGGACTCTCCGCCACCGCCTCGCTGAGCGCCCTCGCCGCGTTCGTACTCGGCGCCCTGGTCGGGGGCCACCTCGCCCGACGGCTGCCCGACCACCGCGGGCGGCTGCTGACCACGGCGGTGGTCGCCCAGACGGTGTTCGTCGCCGCGAGCATCGCCCTGGCCACCGTGGCCGGCTACACCTCAGACCCGGCCCGCTACGGCCTCATCGGACTGCTGGCCTTCGCCATGGGCGGCCAGAACGCGGTGGTCCGCTCCCTCAAGGTCCCCGACCTGACCACCACGGTGCTCACCATGACCATCACGGCCCTCGCCGCCGACCGCACCGGCCCCCGCCGGCTGGCCTCCGCCGTCTGGATGTTCGTCGGCGCCCTCGTCGGCGCCCTCCTCATCCGCCAGGCCGACGTCCCCATCGCCCTGACCCTCGCCCTGGCCCTCCTCGTCGCGGTCGCGGCCCTCACCCACCGGGCCGCCGGAGCCCACCCCGCCCCGGACTGGACCCACCCGCTCTGACCTGGTGCCGCGTCCCGCTGCTCGCCGGTTCCCGCTCGTCCGCAGGGGTCAGTCGTCCTGGCGGTGGCCGGCGCGGCCGCTCCAGAGGGGTTCGAGGCGGGCCCAGCCCTGGGTCCAGGCCTCGTCGGCGCGGCGGTCGAGGACGTGCAGGCGAAGGCGCAGGGCGAGGGTGAGCAGGGCCAGGAGGGCGAGGAGGGCGCCGGCGCCGGTGCAGACGGCGGAGACGGCGACGGCGGCGCGGTTGGTCGGGGGCGAGGAGAGGGCGCCGGCGGGGTCGACCCAGACGGGGACGACGGTGCCGGTGACGGCCGTACGGGGGGCCTGGACGGTGCCGGTGTGCGGCTGGCCGTCGGGGTAGGTCCAGGAGGCCTCGGCGTCGACGCGGGTGCTGTAGCCGGCGCCGAAGCGTCCTCCGGCGCCGGTGCCCGTGCCGGAGCCGTGGTCGGGGAGGGTGAGCACCACGGCGTCGACCTTGTGGAGGCGCAGGCGGTCGCTGTCGGCCTGGGGTGCGGTGGCGTGGTAGGCGAGCAGGGAGCTGCCGGTGGCCAAGGCGAGGGCGAGCAGGGCCCCGAAGGCGCTCAGCAGCCAGGCGCGGGCGCGGGCCCGGTCGACGGGCCGGACCAGCGGTTCGTGCCGGGCACCGAAGGCCCGCCGCAGCCGGCGGCCGGTTCGCGGCGGGCGCGACGAGGGCCGGGCGGGGCGGGGTGTGCTGGACACGTCGACGGCTCCTCAGGGGGGTTGGGGCGGCGCGGTGGTGAGGTCGTGAGGCTTCGTCACCCAATTTCCACCCGGTGGCCGCCCGCGCACAAGAGTCGTGCGGGCTCGTACCACCGGGACCTGCGGACGGCGCCGCCGCGCGCCGGTCGCGTTCCGGGTCGCGCCCGGGTGCGCGGCCTCCCGGCGCCCCTTCGCGCACCCGGGACGTTCGGCCCTCGGCAGCGGCCGGGTGGGCGGGCAGGCTGGGGTCCGGCCGCATCCTTCGTGTCAGGGGACGGCTTGGCCCGGTTGACCGTGGGGGTGCCGGGCCGTGGTGCGGTGCAGGGGGTGAGCGTGGGGCTGCCTCCTGCCCGCCCGCACCCGGGTGACGGTGTTTCCGCCCGGGTCCCGACCGCGCTCTGGCCGCGTTCTGACCGGCTTCCGCCCGGGTCTCACCCGGGTTCTGACGGGGTTTCCGCAGGCATGGGCCGTATTCTCGCCAGCTATACACTCGGAGTATACGCGTGGGGTATGGTCTCCCCCATGAGTGTTCCTTTGACCCTGCTGGGGCTGCTGGAGCGGGAGCCGAGCCATGGCTACGACCTCAAGCGCGACTACGACTCCCTCTTCGGCCGCGGCAAACCCCTCCCGTACGGACAGGTGTACGCGACCCTCGGCCGGCTGGCCCGGGACGGCAAGGTGGTCGCGGGCGAGGCGGAGCCCGGCGACGGACCCGAACGCAAGCGCTACGTGATCACCGACGCGGGGGTGACGGAGTTCGAGACCTGGCTCCGGGATCCGGTCGCGCCCGAACCCAACCTGCAGAGCGTGCTGTTCACCAAGGTGGTGCTGGCCCTGATGCTGGGCCGTGACGCCGAGGAGTACCTGGACACCCAGCGCGCCGCCCACCTGCGCCGGATGCGCGAACTCACCGAACTGCGCCGCACCGGCGCCCTGGTGGACGCCCTGCTCGCCGACCACGGCCTGTTCCACCTGGACGCCGACCTGCGCTGGATCGACCTCACCACCGCCCGCCTGGACGCGCTGGCCGAGGCGGTGCGCTCATGACCGCCGTGATCGAGGCCCGCGACGTCGCCCTGTCCTTCGGTGAAACCCCCGCCCTGCGCGGGGCGAGCCTGTCCGTCGAGGCCGGCGAGGTGCTCGCCATCATGGGCCCGAGCGGCTCGGGAAAGTCGACGTTACTGCACTGCCTGGCCGGCATCCTGGTGCCCGACGCGGGCGAGGTGCTGTTCAACGGGCAGCGCCTGGACACCCTGAACGAGGCGGGGCGCAGCGCCCTGCGCCGCGACAAGTTCGGCTTCGTGTTCCAGTTCGGCCAGCTCGTCCCGGAGTTGACGGCGGAGGAGAACGTGGCGCTGCCGCTGCTGCTGAACGGCGTGCGCCGCGCGGACGCTCTCGCGCAGGCCCGGCCGTGGTTCGCCCGGCTCGGCCTGGACGGCATGGAGCGGCGCCGCTCCGGCGAACTGTCCGGTGGTCAGGCGCAGCGCGTGGCGCTGGCCCGGGGCCTGGTGGCCCGGCCGCAGGTGCTGTTCGCCGACGAGCCGACCGGCGCGCTGGACTCGCTGACCGGCGAGCAGGTGATGGAACTGATGGTCGGCTCGGCCCGGGAGCAGGGCACCACCGTCATCCTGGTCACCCACGAGCCGCGGGTCGCCGCCTACGCCGACCGCGAGGCGATCGTCCGCGACGGCCAGGCCCGCACGCTCTCCGCCGGGGCCGGGGCCGGGGCCGGGTCGGTGGCCTCGTGATCCGGTTCTCGCTCCGGCTGGCGGTCAGCGGCGGCCGGGAGGCGCTCGCCCGGCTGCTGATGATCGCGGCGGCGGTGGCGATCGGGGTCGGGCTGCTGCTGTCCACGCTCGCCAGCATGAACGCGATCGACCGCGCCAACCAGCGCCAGGTCTGGCTCGACTCCGGGGCCCGGAGCCGGACCGAGAGCGCGCAGGTCGACCCGCTGTGGTGGCAGCCCCACAACGACTACTACGACGGCTCGGAGATCCGCGAGATCGACGTCGCCGCGACCGGGCCGACCTCGCCCGTCCCGCCGGGACTCGACCGGGTGCCGGCCCCCGGCGAGTACTACGCCTCCCCGGCGCTGGCCGCGCTGCTGCGCACCGTCCCGGCCGTCGAGCTGGGCGATCGCTTCCCGGGCCGGATGGCCGGCACCCTGAACGACTCGGCGATGCCCTCTCCGGACACGCTGGCCGTGGTCGTCGGCCGGACGGTCGGCGAGGTCCAGGCCGCGCCCCGCGCCGTCGCCGTCACCGCCATCGCCACCACCCGGCCCGAGTGCGGGAACGGCGACTGCTTGAGCCGGGGCATCCGGGGTGACGCGATGACGCTCATCCTGTCGGTGGTGGGCGGTGCGATGATCTTCCCGGTGCTGATCTTCATCGGCACCGCGACCCGCCTGTCCGCCGCCACCCGGGAGCAGCGGTTCGCCGCGATGCGGCTGGTCGGTGCCACCCCGCGGCAGATCTCGGTGATCGCCGCGGTCGAGTCCACCGTCGCCGCGGTGGCCGGTACGGCCGCCGGATTCGGCCTCTACCTGGCGCTGCGCCCGCTGGTGGCCGACGTGCCCTTCACCGGCGGCCGCTTCCACCTCGACGACCTGAGCCTGACCGGCCTCCAGGTGCTGGGCACCGTCCTGGCCGTGCCGCTCGCCTCGGCGGTGGCGGCCCGGTTCGCGCTGCGCCGGGTCACCGTCTCCCCGCTGGGCGTCAGCCGCCGGGTCACCCCGCGGCCGCCCCGGGCCTGGCGGCTGGTCCCGCTGCTGGCCGGGCTCGCGGAGCTGGTGTACTTCCTCGGCCGCCGTCCGGCCACCGGGAACGGACAGGCGGCGGCCTACCTGCCCGGGTTCCTGCTGGTGATGCTCGGCCTGGTGATCGCCGGGCCGTGGCTGACCATGGTCGCCGCCCGTGCGGTCGCCCGCCGCACCAGCCGTCCGGCCACGCTGATCGCGGTGCGCCGGCTCGCGGACGACCCGAAGGCCGGATTCCGCGCGGTCAGCGGCCTGATCCTGGCACTGTTCGTCACCACGTCGACGGTCTGCGTCATCGGCACGATCAACGCCAACCGCAGCTCGCTGGATGGCGACCAGTCGTCCCGCGCGTCCGTGGTGCAGGGCGACTACCGGGACGGCAGGCAACTGACGGACGCGGTGCCGGAGCAGGTCCTGGCGCAGGCGCGGGCCGTGCCGGGCCTGCGGGGTCTCGCGGTGCTCCACACCAACCCGGCCGGCCTCGGAAAGATCCCGGTGAGCCCGCGCCCGGACGCCCCGCTCCTCACCCCCGGCCTGGTGTCCTGCGCGGACCTCGCCGAGGTCCCGGTGGTCGGCCACTGTGCGGCCGGGGCGAGCGTGGCGGCCGTCCCGTCGCGCGAGTTCCTCAACCTTACCTCGCGCCCGGACGCCGAGTGGCCCGCCGTCCCGGTCTCCGCGGAGGAGGTCGCGAAGCTCCCGGTCCAACTGCTCTACGCCACGACCGACGGATCGACGGCGGCGAAGGAGCAGGTCCGGACGGTGTTCACCGAGGCGTGGCCCGACCACGACGCGCACACGGTCGGCGACTGGGCCACCGAAGGCCAGCAACGGCTCGCCGGCTGGCGGCAGTTGGCGAACGTGGTGCTGCTGACCACGCTCCCGATCGCCGGGTGCAGCCTCGCGGTCAGCGTGGTGGCCGGACTCTCCGACCGCAGGCGGCCGTTCGCGATGCTGCGGCTCACCGGCTCGCCGCTGCGGCTGCTCCAGCGGGTGATCGCGCTGGAGAGCGTGCTGCCGCTGCTGTCGGTGGCGGTGATCTCGATCGGCGCGGCCCTCGCCGCCTCGACCCTGTTCCTCAGCTCCCAGATGGACTACCACCTGGTGTCGCCGGGCGCGGTGTACTTCGGCTTCGTCGCCCTCGGTGTGGTGGCCTCGGTCGGGATCATCGCCTCGACGCTGCCGCTGCTGAAGCGGATCACCGGCCCCGAGGCCGCCCGCAACGGCTGACGGACCGTCGCCGTTCGGGCGAGCTGGACCGTCGGCGCCCGGGCGAGCTGGACCGTCGGCGCCCGGGCGAGCCGGACCGTCGGCGCCCGGGCGAGCTGGACCGCCGCCGCCCGGGTGGGCTGGACCGCCGCCGCCCGGGCGTACCCCGTTGCCCTCAGCGGGTGACGGGGTACCCGGTCGTTCCGGCCCGGACCGCCGACGGCCGTTGCGGCAGCCAGCTGCCGAGGACCAGCGAGGACGGGTAGAACATCGGCTCCGGCAGCGCGTCCAGCGCGACGCGCTCCCAGCCGCCGCAGGCGTGCGGCTCGGTGACGACCGCCTCGGCCAGGCTCGGCGGCGCCAGCACGGCGGCGGTCAGCCGGGGCCGGCCGAGCTCGTGGTCGAGCAGGAGGGCGAGCACCCGCATCTGCTCGGCGGGCAGCACGATGCCGGTCTCCTCGGCGAGTTCGCGGGCCGCGGTCTGCTCGAAGGACTCACCGGGATCGACCTTTCCGCCGGGCAGGCTCCAGGTGGGCGGCTCGCCGGCGGTGGTGCGCCGGCCGATCAGCACCCGGCCGTCCCCGGTGGGCACGATGATTCCTGCGCCGAGCAGCGGTGCGGTGGTCAATTCGCCATCTCCTTCGCGGGGATCCTCGCGGGGACCGGGGTTACCAGTTGGAGCGCTCGTAGTCCTTCAGGAAGCAGCCGTACAGGTCCTCGCCGAGCTCGCCGCGGACGATCGGGTCGTACACCCGGGCCGCGCCGTCGACCAGGTCGAGCGGGGCGTGGAAGCCCTCGTCGGCCAGCCGCATCTTGTCCGGGTGCGGCCGCTCGTCGGTGATCCAGCCGGTGTCGACGGCGGTCATCAGGATGCCGTCGGTCTCGAACATCTCGTGCGCGCTGGTGCGGGTGAGCATGTTGAGCGCGGCCTTGGCCATGTTGGTGTGCGGGTGGCCGGCGCCCTTGTAGCCGCGCTGGAACACGCCCTCCATCGCGGAGACGTTGACCACGTACTTGCGGCGGGAGGCGGAGGCGGCCATCGCCGGGCGCAGCTGGCTGATCAGGATGAACGGCGCGGTGGAGTTGCAGAGTTGGACCTCCAGCAGCTCGACCGGGCCGACCTCCTGGACGGTCTGCACCCAGCTGTTGGTGGGTGCGAGGTCGGGCACCAGTCCGCCGGCGTCGATCGCGGTGCCGGCCTCGATCCGGGCGGGCGTGGCGGAGCCGGTGACGAGCGCGAGCGAGGTGACGTCCTCGGCGGCCATCCGCTGCGCGTCGCCGCTCGCCTGGTGGGGGAGGGCGGGAAGGTCGACGCTGCCGCTGCCGAAGCGGCCGATGGTGGTGGCCTGCGGCAGCTCGCCGGCCGGCAGCGGCGCGGACTCGGCGGCGAGCAGCTCGCGGTAGGACTCCGGCGGGCGGCGCACGGTCTGCGCGGCGTTGTTGATCAGGATGTCCAGCGGGCCGTCGGCAGCGACCTCGTCGGCGAGCGCCATGACCTGGGCCGGGTCGCGCAGGTCGATGCCGACGACCTTGAGGCGGTGGATCCACTCGGCGCTGTCCGGCATCGCGGTGAAGCGGCGGATGGCGTCGTTGGGGAAGCGCGTGGTGATGGTGGTGTGGGCGCCGTCGCGCAGCAGCATCAGCGCGATGTACATGCCGATCTTGGCCCGGCCGCCGGTGAGCAGCGCGCGCTTGCCGGTGAGGTCGGCTCGGGCGTCCCGGTGGGACCGGTTCTTGACGGCGCAGTCCTGGCAGAGGTTGTGGTAGAACGCGTCGACCTCGACGTACCGCTGCTTGCACGTGTAGCAGGAGCGGGGCCGCTCCAGGATGCCGGCGATCTCGGTGCTGGTGACGGTGGTCAGGCCGAAGGCGCCGGCGGTCTCGTCGTCGATCCGGGTGGGGGCGCCGGTGGCGGTGCGCGCGGTGACCTCGCGGTCGTTGGCGGTCTTGCGGGCCCGGGTCTCCTGGCGGCGGCGCTGCTTGAGGGTCCGGAATATGCCGCCGACGGCCTGGCGGACGGTGATCGCGTCCGGGTGGTCGACGTGCAGCTGGTCGAGCTCGGCGAGCACGTCCAGGCAGAGCCGCAGCCGCTCGGGGTCGAGGCCGGGACCGTAGTCGATCTCCTCCCCGGTGTCCGTGTCGCTCTGGTCCTGCTTGATGTCCACGCCCGCCGTCATTGCCTGTCGCCGCTTCCCGCTCGCCTCGCCGTTACCGCGTGAATGCTACGGGAGCGGCCCAGGCCGGGGCGAAAACCGTCGGCCTTGGATGATCGTCCAAGTCTACGCGCGGAGCATTGATCATGGTTTGTACACAGTGCCAGCAATGGGCCTCGAACTGGCTTTTGATCCCACCGTCCCGGAGAATCGAATGCTGGGTGCCGGGCGCCCGAGTGCGCCCGGCGGCAGTGCCGCAACCGCACCCGAGGTGTAATTTCTCCCAGCCAGAGAGCCCCCTTCATGCGCTTCCTGAACGACCTCAAGCCCTCGTACGACCTCACGTACGACGACGTCTTCATGGTCCCCAGCCGTTCCGCCGTGGGCTCCCGGCAGGCGGTCGACCTCTCCTCGGACGACGGCACCGGCACCACCATCCCGCTGGTCGTCGCCAACATGACCGCCATCGCGGGCCGCCGGATGGCCGAGACCGTCGCCCGCCGCGGCGGCCTGGTCGCCATCCCGCAGGACATCCCCACCGAGGTCATCGCCGAGGTCGTCTCCTGGGTCAAGCAGCGCCACCTGGTGCACGACACCCCGATCACCCTCGCCCCCGGCGCCACCGTCGCCGAGGCGCTGTCGCTGCTGCCCAAGCGCGCGCACGGCGCCCTCGTGGTCGTCGAGGACGGCAAGCCGGTCGGCGTCGTCACCGACTCCGACTGCCAGGGCGTGGACCGCTTCACCAGCCTCGCCGACGTGATGTCCCGCGACCTGCTGCTCCTGGACGAGGGCATCGACCCGCGCACCGCCTTCGACAAGCTCACCGAGGCGCACCGCAAGCTCGCCCCGGTCGTCGACGCCGAGGGCCGGCTCGTCGGCATCCTCACCCGCAAGGGCGCGCTGCGCGCCACCCTGTACACCCCGGCCGTGGACGCCGCCGGCAAGCTGCGGATCGCCGCCACCGTCGGCATCAACGGCGACGTGGCCGGCAAGGCCAAGGCCCTGATCGACGCCGGCGCCGACGTACTGGTCGTGGACACCGCGCACGGCCACCAGGAATCGATGATCAGCGCGCTGCGCGCGGTGCGCGGCCTCGACCCGCGGATCCCGATCGTGGCCGGCAACGTGGTCTCCGCCGCCGGTGTCCGCGACCTGGTCGAGGCGGGCGCCGACATCCTCAAGGTCGGCGTCGGCCCCGGCGCCATGTGCACCACCCGGATGATGACCGGCGTCGGCCGCCCGCAGTTCTCCGCCGTGCTGGAGTGCGCCGCCGAGGCGCGCCGGCTCGGCAAGCACGTGTGGGCCGACGGCGGCGTCCGCCACCCGCGCGACGTCGCGATGGCACTGGCCGCCGGCGCCTCCAACGTGATGATCGGCTCCTGGTTCGCCGGCACCTACGAGTCCCCGGGCGACCTGCAGACCGCCGCCGACGGCCGCCAGTACAAGGAGAGCTTCGGCATGGCCTCGGCCCGTGCGGTCAGCAACCGCACCTCCCAGGACTCCTCGTACGACCGGGCCCGCAAGGCGCTGTTCGAGGAGGGCATCTCGCACTCCCGGATGTTCGTCGACCCGGCCCGCCCGGGCGTCGAGGACCTGATCGACTCGATCGTGGCCGGTGTGCGCAGCTCCTGCACCTACGCGGGCGCCAACACCCTGGAGGAGTTCCAGGAGAAGGCGATCGTCGGCATCCAGAGCGCGGCCGGCTACGCCGAGGGCAAGCCGCTGCACTCCAGCTGGGCCTGATCGGGCCGGGCCCGAGCGCCCGCTCCTTCACCGGCCGGCCGGTTCCTCGCCTCGGGGAGCCGGCCGGCCGCCGTGCGGGGCGCGTCCGGCGCCTTGCGGGGTACGTCCGGCGCCTTGCGGGGTACGTCCGGCGCCTTGCGGGGTACGTCCGGCGCCGTGCCTGGTGCGTCGGGCGCCGTGCCCGGTGCGTGCAGTGCCTTGCCTGGTGCGGCCGGTGCGGCCGGTGCGTCCGCCGCCGTGCCTGGTGCGTCCGCCGTGCCCGGTGCGCCGCCGGCTGCGTCCCGCGCGGGGTGCGGGCCGAGCGGGAGCAGCAGGGCGTGGCCGAGCAGGCCGGCCGAGCAGTCCAGGGCGGCGGCGAAGGCCCGCGCGGCGGCCGGCACCGCGCGCAGCTCCCAGAGCGCCTGGACGGCGGACCACGCCCCCTCGCGGGCGGCCTCCACGGACCAGACGCCGAGCAGGTGGGTGAGCGGCTCGGCGCGCTCCAGCACGTCCGGGCCGGGCATCAGCTGCTCCCGGACGGCCGTCTCCACCTCCGCCAGCAGACCGTTGATCCGGTGGTAGTCCGCCGCGAGCCCGGCCGGCTCGCAGCCCCGCCGCAGGCAGGTGTCCACGACGGCGAGCGGCAGGTCGTGCTGGATGTGGGCGTTCATCCCGGCCAGCGCGAACTGCAGCGGGTGCACCCCCGGGTGGGCGCGCAGCGCGAACAGCGGCCGCCAGCAGGCGGGCGGCTCCTGCCCGGCCGCGTCGGCGGCCACGGCCAACAGGTAGCGCCCGGCGAACACCGTGTCCAGTTCGGCCATCGCCGCCGGATCGGCGAAGTACGAGCCGCCGAGCCGGTCGCGGACGGCCTCCGTGACGGTGAGGTAGAGCCGGTTGAAGACCGCCACCCCGTCCGCCGGGGGCAGACCCGCCCCGATCTCCCGCAGCCGACCGACCACCTCCTCGACCGTGACCGGCGCCGTGACGTGAGCCGTGACCGGTGCCGTGACAGGAGTCGCGACAGGCGCTGTGACCGTATTCGCGGCCAGCACCGCGACCGGCGTGCCGTCCGCCGCCATCGTCGTACCGGGCATGCGCCACCCTCCGATGTCGATCGTGCACTGATCGCATCATCGTGGCAGCGCGGACGGCAGCCCGGTGCGTGCGGCACGCGGCGCGCGGGGGAGACCAGGTGATCAGCCCAGGTCGTACTCCAGGACGTAGGTGTGAGTGCCGGCCTCGTCGACGGCCAGGCGGAACTCGCCGGTGAGCCCGGCCAGCTCGCCCGACCCGGTGCCCGGCACCACGCGTATGGTCGTCCCGCCGGTGTCCCACGCCGCGTGCTGGAGCACGAACGAGCCCCTCCGCCCGTCCAGTTCGCCCGTCACGTGCTCCACCGCGACGTACGACGCCGGGCCGCCCGAGGGGCCCGCGACGGAGAGCATCCGCACCTCGCTGGTGCCGCTCAGCCCGCCCGTGAAGTTCTTGGAGATCCGGACCCGCCCGAAGGCCGCACCCTCGCGCTCCTCCGTCTCCACCGGTTCGAAGCTGGTCAGCTCGAACGACCCGCTGGCCTTGAACCCCATGGTGTTCTCCTCCCGACGATCGTTGCCCGGCCGGCCCCTCACCGACCGTGTGCGAAGCCTTGCACACGGCTCTGACAATCGGCCGGGCCGTCACTGCTCCCGCCGACCCGCCCGTCCGCCCGTCAGTGCTCCCAGCGGAGCGCCAGCAGCGCCGCGTCGTCCGTCAGCCCGGCGTCGCCGACCCAGCCGTCGACGTCCGCGAGCAGGTCCTCCAGCAGGTCCGCCGGGCTCCCCGCGGGCAGCTCCGGCAGCCGCTCCTCCAGCGGGTAGAACCGCCCCTCGGCGTTGCGGGCCTCGGTGATGCCGTCGGTGTACAGGAGCAGCAGGTCCCCCGGCAGCGGCTCGAAGCGGCCCGTCGGATACCCGTCACCGGTCAGCCCCAGCAGCCCGAGCGGCGGCGCGGCGTACGGCGGCGTCAGCGCGTGCACCCGGCCCGCGCGGCGCAGCAGCGGGGGCGGGTGCCCGCAGTTGACCACGCCGACCGGCCCCCGCTCCGCGGGCACGGTCAGCAGCAGCGCGGTGGCGAAGCGCCCCTCGCCCGGTCGGGCGGCGAGCGCCGCGTCCAGCCGCTCGGCCAGCCGCCCGAGATCGGGCTCCGTCCGGGCCGCCTCGCGGAACACCCCCAGCACGTCCGCCGCCGTCTCCACCGCCGGCAGCCCGTGCCCCTGCACGTCCCCGAGCAGGATCCGGGCGCCGTAGCGGGTGTCGACCACCGCGTACAGGTCCCCGCCGATGCGTGCCTCGGCCGCCGCCGCGACGTAGCGCACCGCGGTGCGCAGCCGCCCGATCCGCTCCGGCGGCGGGCGCAGCAGGGCCCGCTGCGCCGCCTCGGCGACCGTCCGGACGTGGAACAGCTCCCGCTCCCGGGCCGAGACCAGGACGACGTTGGCGGCGCTGGCCAGGGTTGCCGCGAGCACCGTGATCAGCGCGGTGATGTGCACCTCGGCCGGCAGTTCGGTGTTGGTGGTCTCCAGCAGCCCGACCGCCACGACGGCGATGCCCCCGGCGGCCAGCGGCACCCGGGCGCTGCGGGTGGTCGCCCCGGCCAGGACCGGCGCGACGGCCAGTACGGGGGAGAGGGTCGTCCCCGGCCCGGTCACCAGGTCGGCCACCACGGCGGCGACCAGCAGCCCGAAGGCGCCGACCAGCAGCATCCGGGTGCGCCGCGGCAGGTGCAGCGGCGGCACACCGCCCGGGCCGTCTGCGCTCACACGTCCTCCCGGCTGCTCCCGGCGGATTGGCGACCTACCGTCCACTGTGCTCCGCACTCCCCGTGAGCGGCACCTCGGGGACCTCGGCCGAGGCCGCCCCTGGGGCGGGTCTTCAAACCCCCGCCTGCGCGCCGACGCTCCCCCAGCCTTCGGCCGGGAGGTACCCCCAGGGCACAAACGCACCTCGCCGCGTTGTCGTCGGTCGCCGATGGCCCCCAGCCTCCGGCCGGGAGGTGCCCCCACCGCATGGACTCCCTCCTCCGCCTTGCGATGCACGCACCCCAACGCCGCCACGCCCGCCCTCCGGGCGGACGACGGGGGCTTGAAGACCCGCCCCAGCGGGCGGACTACGCTGGCCGGGAGATGAGACGCAAGAGCCGCCGCCCGGCCTCCCCCCTCCCGCAGCGCCACGGTGTGGACCCGGTGCACCTGCGGCTGCCGCCCGAGGGCCCCTGGCCGACCGTCCGCGCCTACCTGGTCGAGCGGCTGCCGGCCGTGGGCGCCGCGCGGATCGACGCGGCGTTGAGCGGCCGCGAGATCGTCGGCGAGTACGGCCCGGTCGTCCCGGACGAGCCGTTCGGGCCCGGCGCGCACCTGTGGTTCTACCGGGACCTCCCCGAGGAGGTCCACGTCCCGTTCGAACTGGAGGTGCTGCACCGCGACGAACACCTGGTCGTCGTCGACAAGCCGCACTTCCTGGCCACCACCCCGCGCGGCCGGCACGTCGTCGAGACGGCGCTGTCCCGGCTGCGGCACAGTCTCGACCTGCCCGCCCTCAGCCCCGCGCACCGGCTCGACCGGCTCACCGCAGGCCTGGCCATGTTCGTGGTGCGGCCCGAGGAGCGCGGTGCCTACCAGACGCTGTTCAGCGACCGGCTGGTGCGCAAGGAGTACCAGGCGATCGCCCCGTACGACCCGGCGCTGGACCTGCCGCGCACCGTGCGCAGCCACATCCTCAAGGAGCGCGGGGTGATCGCGGCCCGGGAGCTCGACGCGCCGCCGAACAGCGAGAGCCGGATCGACCTGCTGGAACGCCGCGACGGCCTGGCCCGCTACCGGCTGCGGCCGCTGAGCGGGCGAACCCACCAGCTGCGGCTGCACATGTGCGGCCTCGGTGTGCCGATCCTCGGCGACCCGGTGTATCCGGTGGTGCTGCCCGAACCGGCCCCGGACGACTTCCGCCGTCCGCTCCAACTCCTCGCCTCGGTGGTCGAGTTCACCGACCCGCTGACCGGCCGGGAGCACCGCTTCGACACCCGCCGCGCCCTCGCCGCCTGGACGGACCCGCAAGCCTGGGCCGCCGGCCCCGGTCCGGCGACCCAGCCGCTCTAGGCCCAATGCCAGTGACTTTAGGTTGTGTCGTGCTGGGTGACGGTGACTGTTGCCGGTTGTGGTGGTGGCCAGTTGTGGTGTTGGGCGCGTT
>NZ_JBHXML010000042.1:0-11521 GCF_042720345.1 Kitasatospora sp. NPDC058478
GGGGTTGTGTACGCGCTGGTCGCCACCTGGGCCCGTAACCGCCCGGGGGCCCCTCCCGGCTTTCCGGGCGGCCTCCGCGGCGCTGCGGCGCCAGTGCGGAGGAAGATCATCAACGGTTCGTCAGGGAGCCGTCAAGATCACGGGTGGTGCCGGTGAGCGGCCCTAGCATCCGGAGGACCGTTCTCCGCTGCGGATCCGCAGACGGACGCCACCTCGCCGAATGATCGGGGCACTTCAGCATGCGCGCTTTCTCCCGCCGGACGGCCAGGGCCACCCAACGGGCCGTCGCCGGCACCCTGTTGGCGGCCCTGGCCTCGACCGGCCTGATGGCCGTGCCGCAGCAGGCCTCGGCGGCGACCGACTGTCCGGGCATCGAGCCGGGCGTCGGCGGGCCCGCCAACATCGGCAACGGCAACTGCTACAGCGCGCTGATCAGTTCCATCGGCGCCATGATCGGGGGCTTCCGCAGCGCGGCCCTCACCGCGCAGGCCGACAACGCGGCGTTCACCCAGGGGATGGCCGGCCAACTGAGCGCCGCCGCACCGGGGTTCAACGTGATGGTGTTCAAGTACGACGGCACCGACCTGTACGACACCCTCTGGTTCCGCAACGTCTACGAGGCGGACATGCGCGGGGTGCTGATCGACCAGACCGTCAAGCTGGAGCACCACGACAGCGAGGGCGGCCCGACCGGCTACGACGACTTCCGGATCTGGGTCTTCGCGGGCGAGTCGACCTTCACCAACAAGGGCGACGGCGGCTACGGGAACTGGGCCTTCGTCGGCAGCGACTCGGACCGGACCGTGACCACCTCCCGGTCCTGCGTGCTGATCCGCTGCTACGACAGCAAGCGGATCATCCACTTCCCGGCCCGCGAGGTCCCGGCCGACATCGCGGGGACCCCCGGCACCCCGGGCGTTCCCGTCACCCCCGGCATCCCCGGCACGGTGCCGGGCGTCGGCACCGGTGGGACTGCCACCCCGGGTGTCCCGGCCAAGCCCGGTACGGTGCCGGGCGTCGGCACGGGCGGCACCGCCACCCCGGGTGTCCCGGCCAAGCCCGGTACGGTGCCGGGCGTGGGCACCGGCGGGACCGCCACTCCCGGCGTGCCCGCGCACCAGGGCGGCGGCGGTGGTGACGCCGTGACCGGGCTGCTGTACCCGAAGGTGAAGACCGGCCGGGGCCCGGTGGCCACCGGGGCCGCCTCCGGCCCCTCGATCCTCGCCGGCACCAGCGGCCCCAAGAACACCGGCTGGCAGTTCAGCGCGCTGGGCAACGGCCGCTACAAGATCACCAGCGCCGTGTCCGGCCTCGCGCTGACCGAGAACACCAAGGGCTACGTCGCCGACGCCAAGCCGTGGACCGGCGCCGACGAGCAGAAGTGGCAGCTCGTCTCCCAGGGCGACGGCCAGTACCGGATCCGGATCACCGACCAGGACTGCCTGACCTACGACGAGGACGCCAAGGCCCTGGGCGTCTGGACCTGCGACAGCGGCTGGAACCAGCAGTGGAGGCTCCAGTAGCAGCCCCGGGCCCTAGCCGAGGAGGGCTCCGGTGCCCGTGAGGAGCAGGAGGGCGGCGGCGTTGGCGCGCGGGTACGCGAGTGCCGTGCCGACCGCCTCCCGCAGCAGTGCGTACGGGCCGTGGGCGAGCAGTCCGTCCGCGCCGACCACCCGGCCGGGGGCGCCGGCCCGGCGGGCGGCGAGTGCGGTGCGGGCGGTGTGGAAGCCGCTGGTGACGACCGTGCACCGGTAGCCGGGCCGTTCGGCGGCCATCAGCGCCGCGCTGAAACGCAGGTTCTCGACGGTGTTCACGGCCCGTTCCTCGCGCCGGATCCGGTCGGCCGGGACGCCCCGGGCGGTCAGGTAGCGGGCCATCGCGGCGGCCTCGGTGCACTCCTCGTGCGGGCCCTTCCCGCCGGTGACCAGGAGCAGCGGCGCGTGCCCGGCGGCCTCCTCGGCGGCGAAACGTTCCAGCGCGGCGTCCAGCCGGGCCGCCAGCGGCGGGGCGGGCTCGCAGCCGTCCAGGGCGGCGCCGAGGACCACCAGGTAGTCCGCCCCGACGGGGGCGGGGCGGCGCCCCTGCCGCAGCGCGCAGCCGAGGAAGCCGAGCAGCCAGAGCAGGACGTACCCGCCGAGCAGGACGGCGACGATCAGCAGAGCGTGCATACCGTCCGAACGTATACGGCGGAACCCCCGTTCCACAGGGGGACGGGGGTTCCGTGGTGCAGGCGGCGGCGGGCTCAGCCGACGTCGGCCGCCGGGGTGACGGGGGTGACAGCGGCAGCGGGGGAGGCCGGGGCGGCGGGGGCCGCCGGGCCCGGGCCGCGCTTGTGCAGCGAGGCCAGGTAGGCGTTGTACGCCTCCAGCTCGGCGTCGCCGCTGCGCTCCTCGGCGCGGTCGCTGCGGCGGGCCTGCCGCTGTTCGGAACGCATCCACTGGTACACCAGCGCGATCAGCACGATCGCGGTCGGGATCTCGCCGAACGCCCAGGTGATGCCGCCGGCCAGCTTCTGGTCCTCCAGGAGGTCGGTGCCCGGCGGCGAGCCCTCCACGGTGAAGGTGGTGACCAGCGGGTGGCTGGCCATCATCACGGCCACGCCGAAGAAGGCGTGGAACGGCATGCCCATGAACAGCTCGATGATCCGCATCACATGGCTGGGGCGGTGCGGGCCCGGGTCCACGCCCATGATCGGCCAGAAGAAGGTCAGACCGGTGAGGAGGAAGTGCACCATCATGAAGATGTGCCCGGCGCGGTACTGCATCAGGAAGTCGAACAACGGGGTGAAGTAGACCCCGTACAGGCTCGCGATGAACATCGGAATGGTGAAGGCCGGGTGCGAGATCACCCGGACGTACCGGCTGTGCAGCAGCGCCACCAGCAGCTCGCGCGGCCCGCGCGGGCGGCCCCGGCCGGCCGGCCGCAGCGCGCGCAGCGCCAGCGTGATCGGGGCGCCCAGCAGCAGCAGGATCGGCGTCAGCATGGACAGCACCATGTGCTGGATCATGTGCGCGCTGAACAGCACCATGCCGTAGTCGTTCAGCCCGGTGCAGGTGACCAGGATCAGGCTGCCGACACCGGCCGCCCAGCCGACCATCCGGCCGACCGGCCAGCGGTCGCCGCGCCGGTGGAGCCGGACCACGCCCGCCGCGTACAGCGCCAGGGCGGCCAGGCCGCCCAGCAGGAACACCCAGTCGGGGGACCAGGTCCAGACGTTGGACAAGGTGAACGGGCCTAGCTGGGTCATCCCGCCGTGGTGGTGCATGCCTGACATTCCGTCGCCCATCGGGGGGCCCTGCTTTCCGTCCTGGTGGCCCCTGGAGGGGGTCCGGTTCGCCCGTTTTGCTTGGCCTACAGCCTAGGTGGGCCTTACCTCGGGCCGTGCCCCGCCCCCTCCGTACGGGTGGCCGCCGGGCGGGTGGCGGCTGGATAGACTGACCGGCCGGTCGACGGCGACACGCCGATACGGCGACACGGGACGCGCCGAGACGGCGACACGGTGGGACGGCGAGGGGTGCGGCATGGCGGCGGGACGGCGGCACCCGGAGCGCACCACGGTCGCGCTGACCGGGGCGACCGGCTTCATAGGCTCCGCGGTGCTGGCCGCCCTGACCGCCCGCGGCGCGCGGGTGCGCGCGCTGGCCCGCGACGTGCCGGACGGGCGCGGCCCGGCCGTCTGGGTGCCGGGCGACCTCGCCGACGGGGCGGCGCTGGCCGCGCTCTGCGAGGGTGCCGACGTCCTGCTCCACCTGGCCTCCCGGGTCTCCGGGGGCGCCGAGGAGTGCGCGGCGGTGAACGTGCGCGGCACCGAGGCGGTGACGGCCGCCGCGACCCGGGCCGGGGTGCGCCGGATCGTCCACCTGTCGACGACCGCGGTGTACGGCGAGGGGCCGCACTCCGGCATCGGGGTCGACGAGGTGCCGGCCGCCCCGGTCTCCGAGGCCAGCCGGACCAGGCTGCTCGGCGAACGCGTCGCGCTGGCGGCCGGCGCCGTCGTGCTGCGGCCCGGCCTGGTGACCGGGACGGGCGACCGCTGGGTGGTGCCCGCGCTGGCCGAACTGGTCCGCCGGGTGCCGGTGCCCTGGGCGGGCGGGAACGCCAGGCTCTCCGTGGTGGACCGCGCCGACCTGGCCCGGCTGATCGCCGCGCTCGCCCTGGACGACCACGCCGTCCCGCCCGGCGTCCAGCACGCCAGCCACCCCGACCCGGTCCGGGCCGGCGACCTGCTCGCCGCCCTGGCCGGCCTCGGCCTGCTGCCCGCGCTGCCCGGCGCGGACGGCGCGGATGGCCCGGACGGCCCGGGCGCCTCGTGGGACGAATGCCGGCGTCTGCTCGCCGCCACCCCGGGCCGCGTCTCCGAGCGGCAGTTCTCCCTGATCGCCCGCGACCACTGGTACCGGGGGGACGACGTCTGGCGCCTCGCCGCCTGTCCGCCCGGCCCCGGCCCCCTCGCCCGGCTGCCCGCCGCCGCCCCCTGGTACCGCCAGGCGCTGGGGCTCGCCGCACCGGCGTAGGACGAAACGCCGGTGCGGCGCGCCGGTTCAGGCGCTGCGTCGTCGGTCGGGCGCTGTGCCGACGGTCAGGGCCGCACCGCCGGTCAGCTGGTGCCGGGGTCGCTGGTGCCGGGGCGGCCGTTCTCCAGGTGGCCGGCCCAGCGGCGGCGGAAGGTCGGGCCGTCGGTGGCGGCGACGGTGATGTCGTACCAGCGGCTGTCGGGGCGTATGTCGAAGGTGAACTGGGCCGAGGCGCCGCGCCGGATGCTGCGGCTCTGCTGCGAGCCCTTGGCGTAGGCGTTGGCGACGGTCACCGTCCGGGCGACCGGCCCGTTGTTGGTGATCTTGACGCGCACCTTGGACTTCTGCGGGTCGAACAGCGCGACCAGCTCGGTCCGGGCGCCGCCCTCGAACTCGTACACCGACCCGTTCGGGCCGTGGGCGGCGAGGTGGTAGTCGCCGGAGGCGGAGTGCGGCCAGAAGTCGCCGAGGGTGTCGCCGCCCGAGATGGTGTAGCGGCGGGGGGCGGCCTTCGGCGCGGTCCGGTCGTAGATGTAGAGCCAGGCGCCGGCTTCGCCCCGGTTCTCCAGATCCAGCTGGAACCGCCCGGGGGTGTCCGTCTCCTCCTCGTTGACCACCAGGTCGTACGGGAGGGCGCGGGCCGGCCGGACGCCGGGCTCCTGGGTGGGCATCCGCTGGGGCAGCGGCACCTGGTACGGCTTGCCCTGCGAGGCGATCGGCGCGGGCACCGGGATCGAGACCGGCCGCGGGTCGGCGCCGGAGAAGTCGAGCGCCGAGGTGAGGTCGCCGCAGACCGACCGGCGCCAGGCGCTGATGTTGGGCTCCTCGATGCCGAACCGGGCTTCCAGGAACCGCAGGACGGAGGTGTGGTCGAAGGTCTCCGAACAGACCCAGCCGCCGCGCGACCACGGGGAGATGACCAGCATCGGCACGCGCGGGCCGAGGCCGATCGGCTGGAGGCCGCCCGGGTCGGCGCCGGGGACCAGCGGGCCCATCTCGCCCGGGTGCTTGCCGAGGTCGAGCAGTTCGTCGCGCAGGCTCGCCCTCAGGTCGGCGGAGACGATGCCCTGGCCGCCCGGGCCGCTGACGACCGGCGGCATCGGCGGGACGACGTGGTCGAACAGGCCGTCGTTCTCGTCGTAGTTGATGAGGAAGACCGTCCTGCCCCAGACCTCGGGGTTGGAGGTGAGCGCGTCCAGCACGAGGTTGATGTAGTACGCGCCGTCGGTGGGCGTCGCGGACGGGTGCTCGCTGTACTTGTACGGCGGGACGATCCAGGAGACCTGCGGCAGCCGGCCCTGCTGGACGTCGGAGCGGAACTCCTTCAGCGTGTGGTCGGTGGCGCCCTTGTCCACCAGGGGGCCCGACGCGCCCTCGGCGACCTGGTACCGCTCGAAGAACATCAGCGAGTTGTCGGTGTAGTTGTCCGTGGGGGTGCCCGGCTCGCCGGAGCCGCCCTGGTACAGCTTCCAGCTGACGCCGGCCTTCTCCAGGCGCTCGGGGTAGGTGGTCCAGGTGTAGCCGTTGGTGTTGTTGCGCTCCTCCAGGCCGGGGCCGTTGGGCTTGCGGCCGTACACGTTGCGCGGGTCGCTGGTGCCGGTCCACAGGTAGATGCGGTTGGGCGCGGTGTCGGCGTGGACGGAGCAGAAGTACGAGTCGCAGAGGGTGAAGGCGTCGGCCAGGGCGAAGTGGTACGCCAGGTCCTGGCGCTTGAGGTGGCCCATCGTCATGACGTCCTGCTTCTGGTTCACCCACTGGTCGTGGCGCCCCTCGTTCCAGGCGAGGTGGCCGCTGCTCCAGCCGTGGTCGGTACCGGCCTGGTACTCGGTGGTGTTCCTGGGGTCGATGTACCAGGGCAGCACCTCCTGCTCGGAGGCGGGCAGACCGCGGTCGTGGTAGCGGCCGGTCTTCACGGCGGCGGCGGGCTGGTGCCAGTTCGGCCGGCCGTCGGGCAGCAGCGTGGGGCGCGGGTCGTCGAACCCGCGCACGCCGCGCAGGGTGCCGAAGTAGTGGTCGAAGGAACGGTTCTCCTGCATCAGGACGACGACGTGTTCGACGTCCTCGATCGAGCGGGTCCGGCCGATCGCGGGCAGTGCCAGGGCCTTGCTGACCGCGGGCGGGAACGCGCCGAGGCCTGCGGCGGCTGCGGACGCGCCGCTCAGCTGGAGGAATCGGCGCCGGTCGATGGAGGCCACGTGGTGTCCTTCCTTCTCGGGGTACAGGGGGGTGCCAAGAAGGTTCGAACATAGGTGCCGCAGCCAGGCCGTACGAGGTCCTCCAGCGAACGCCGCATGAGTTTTCAGCCAATTCCTGTCTAGCCAACTTCCCCGGACCCACCGGCGGCGGGCCCGGAAACCCGCATGCGTCGCCCCGCACCGTTCTGCGAGCATGACCGCATGGTCCACCGTCTCGAACCCATCGTCGTCCGGCACACCCATCGCCTCCCCGCCCCCTCCCGGCCGGGCGCTCCGGCGGGGCAAGGCGCTGTCGTGGCGCGGCAGTTCGACGCCGCGCTGATGTCCGTGGGCTTCAAGCTCTCGGCGGACCTGCTGGAGTACCTGTCGGGGCTGCCCGAGGCGACGGTCGTCGACACCGCCGCCCGCACCCTGGGCACCGTCCGCGAGTCGGTGGGCGACCACGTCGGGCACAACGCCTACTTCATCGACTTCCCGCTCAACGTGCCGGACACCTTCGAGTTCTGGACGCACTGCATCGCCGGGGCGCTCGCCGACGACGCGTCGCGAGGCAGTGTGCTCGCCCAACTGCGCACCGGCGTGGTCGACCTGCTGACCCTCCCGTCCTACGGCCGCTACCAGCACAGCTACGCCGAACTGCTCGCCGCCCACGACGAGCTGATCGCAGCTGCGGGCGACCGCATGACGGTCCTGCACCTGGGCGGCGCCCTGGAGGAGGAGGTGACGGCCCTCTACCTGGCCCTGGCCGGCAGCACCACGCCGCTGGGCGAGGAGGGCCTGCGCGACCTCGGCGTGCTCGCCGGGCACTGCGTCGCCGGTCCGCAGCCAGAGGCGATCCCGGTCCGGGAGAACCGCGCCGTCGTCAACCTCGCCCGTCTCCAGGCCGGCGCCGACCTCCTCCTGGACACCGTCACCGACGTGCTCCGGCTGGCCTGCGCACTGTCCGACGGCGACGTGACCCTGGCGGAACCGACCCGGTTCCGGGCGCTGTCCCGACCGGCCCGCCGTGCCCTGCTGGCCGGCCTCGACGCCGTGGTGGGCGCCGACCCCGCCAAGCTCGCCGACGTCAGCGGGCACCGCGAGGCGTTCAAGCGCCTCGGTGAGCGCCTCCACCCGCACGAGTACCCGCGCTGGCCGCGCGCCGCCGAGGTGTTCGCCGTGGCCCGGGGTGAGGTGGCGGCCCGCTCCCTCACCAGCCGCGTCGAGGAACTCCTCGGCGCCGGCGACGTCACCGGCGCGGTACGGCTGCTGGCCACCGCCCCGGGCATGCTGTTCCGCTCCCTGGACCGCCTGCTGCGCGCGGGCCGCACCCCGGAGGAACGCGACACCGTCGTGGCCGCCGTCGAGCAGGCCGCCCCGCAGGTCTCCGGCCGGGTCCTGCTGTCGGTCCGCGAACACCTCCACAACCGCACCGGGGAAGCGGACGGGCGCCGCCTCTTCGTCAACCGCCTCGGCCGCGCCTGGGTCACCACCGACACCCGACCGCCCCTGCCGGCACCCGAACGCGACCGCCTGCTCGCCGCCCTGGACGCCGAGACGAGCCGCCGCCTCCCCGACCCCGGGCACCTGCTGATCGACCCCGACGTACTCGACGTCGCACTCCCGCTCAGCGGCAAGGCCACCACCGCCGGACTCGGCGTGCTGCCCCGCGGTTCCCTCACCCCGGTCGACGGCGAACTGCTGCGCTTCTTCGTCTACTGGAAGCAGACCGGTCACAGCACCGACTTCGACCTGTCCGCCCTGATGCTCGACGACTCCTACGAGACGCTCGGCTGGCTCTCCTACACCTCGCTCAGCCAGGTCGAGGGCGAGCACTCCGGAGACGTCACCGACGCCCCCGACGGCGGCTCCGAGTTCATCAACCTGCGCCTGGGCGCCGTACGTGGCAGCGCCATCGTCCCGCAGGTCAACATCTTCTCCGGTGAGGGCTTCGAGGAGGTCGAGGAGTCCTTCTTCGGCTTCATGCTGCGCGACGCCGAACAGCAGGGCCGCCCCTTCGAACCGCGTACCGTCCGGATGAAGTCGGACCTGCGCGGCCCGGGCAGGGTCGCCCTGCCGCTGGCCTTCCTGCGTGGGGACGACGGCCGCTGGCACGCCAAGTGGCTGCACCTGTACCTGAAGGGCAACCCGAACGCCAACCGGGTCGAGGGGAACCGGATGTCGGTCGCCACGCTGCTGCGGGGCATCGTCGGGCGTGACCACCTGACGATCCGCCATCTGACCGAGCTGATGGGCGAGCGCGCCACCGCCACCACGCTGTGGGACGGCATGTCGTTCCCGGCCGGCCCGGTCACGTACATCGGTCTGGAACGCCCGGAGGGCCTGCACCCGGACTCCGTCGTCATCACCCCGGAAAACCTGCGTGACCTGATCCCCGCCTGACTGCTAGCGTTGGCCCCGGCGAGGCCATGAACGGGCTTCCTTCTCACTCCACCTGACATAGCCCGTTCGCTTTCCTCGCCCTCGACCACCCGCCGGGGTGCCACAAGGCACCCCGGCGTCGTCGTTTCCCCGTGGTCCACCTCCTCGGCCAACGTTGTTCCGCCCCAGGCCGGGTGGGTCCGTGCCGCCCCGCCGGTCCGCTCGGTATGACCGTGATCACATCAATTCCGTTGTGCCGTGGTCCGACCCCCATCGCGTCTGAGTTCGGGGGTCTGTGCCCACGAGCGAATCGGAGACCGGACTGTGCGTGCTGACCAAGGTGGCGGGGCGGAGAAGGAGAAGCCCGGAGGGGAGGCCGGAGGGGAGGAGCCCGGAGGGCGGCGGTGGATCGACTACCCGCGCAGAGGGCGGCGCGGAGTCCGCCGCTGGCTCCCGTCCTGGCGGCAGCTGCTCCTGGTGGCGGGGGCCGGGGCTGCGGTGCTGACGGGATGGCTGACCTGGTTCTACGTCACCACCCACGTCCCGGAGGACCTGAACGCCTTCGCCACCCAGCAGAACAACGTGTACTTCTGGGCGGACGGCACCGAGATGGCGCGGATCGGCGAGACCAACCGGCAGGAGGTGCCGCTCGACCAGGTGCCGGAGTCGGTGCAGTGGGCCGTACTGGCGGCCGAGAACGAGACCTTCTACTCGGACCCGGGGATCTCCTTCACGGGCATCGGCCGCGCGGTCTACCAGATGGCCTCGGGCGGTGAGACCCAGGGCGGCTCGACCATCACCCAGCAGTACGTCAAGAACAACTACCTGAACCAGCGTCAGGACTTTTCCCGCAAGCTGAGCGAGATCGTCATCGCGATCAAACTGGACCGGCGGATGGGCAAACCGGACATCCTGGCCGGCTATCTGAACACCAGTTGGTTCGGGCGCGGCAGCTACGGCATCGAACGGGCCGCGGCCGCGTACTACGGCAAGGACGTCTCGCAGCTCAACCCGAGCGAAGGGGCCTTCCTCGCCGCCCTGTTGAAGGGGGCCGGGCAGTTCGATCCGGGGATCAGCGCGAACAACCACCGGCGGGCCGAGGAGCGGTGGTCCTGGATCCTGGACCGGATGGTGAAGGTCGGCAGGCTCTCCGCCGCCGAGCGCGCCCGGTACACGGTGTTCCCCGAGCCCAGGACCCAGCCGAAGGCGGCGGGGCTGAGCGGCCAGGTCGGGTACCTGGTGGACATGGCCAGGACCTACGTGGAGGGCCACAGCGACATCACGCAGGCCCAGTTCGACCTCGGCGGCCACCAGATCTTCACCACCTTCGACAAGCCCAAGGTCAACGCGCTGGCCGCCGCGGTGCGGGACGCCACCAAGGGGATCGACCCCGACAGCCGCGAGACCGACCGGTTACTGAAGGTCGGTGCCGCCTCGGTCGCCCCGGACGGGAGGATCGTCGCGCTCTACGGCGGAACCGACTACCTGAAACAGGGCTTCGACAACGCCAACACCTCCACGGTGCCGGTCGGTTCGGCCTTCGCCCCGCTGGTCTACGCCTCGGGCCTGAGCGAGGGCGTGCAGCGCAAGCGGGGCGGCAGCCGCACCCCGGTGACGCCCACCACCACCTACGACGGCGACGACGGCGTGAACGTGATGACCCCGGAGGGGCCGTACTGGGGGCGCAACGGGCGGATAGCGAAGACCGCCAACGACGGCAAGCGGAGCTGGGGGACGGTCACCCTGAGGAGCGCGGTGGAGCAGTCCGTCAACGGGCCGATGATGCAGCTCGCCATGGACGTCGGCCTGGACCGGGTGCAGAAGACCGCCGCCGACCTGGGCCTGCTCCCGGGCAGCATGGGGGAGTTGGTGCCGGCCTTCGGCGTCGGGAACTCCACACCGAGCGCGATCAGGACCGCCGACGCCTACGCCGCCTTCGCCGCCGGAGGCAGCCACACGGACCCGTACTCCGTCCTGCGGATCACCCGGAACGGCGAGCCGCTCGGGCTGCGCCTGCCGACCGCCGTACAGGCGCTGACCCCGCAGGTCGCGGGGGAGGTGGACGCGGCGCTCAAGAGCGCGGTCCGCACCGGGAGCGCCAAGTCGGTGGCGGAGGCCGGGCCGGACCTGGCCGGGAAGCCGGGGACGACCCCGGAGCGCACGGCGGGGTGGTTCGTCGGCTACGACGCGCGGATGTCCACGGCCGTCACGGTCTTCCGGGCGGACCTGAAGGACATGAAGCTGCTCTCACTGGAGGGGCTGGGCGGCGCCGCCCCGGACACCCCGGACTCCGCGCTGCCCACCCAGATCTGGACCTCGTACATGAAGGCGGCCGGTGGCCCGGGAGGACGGTAGGGCCTGGGGCCGGTGGGGCCGGGGGGTGGCGGCGGCGGCGTGGGGGCCGCCCCCGCCCCCCCCCCCCGCGCGCACTAAAACACCACACACACCACA